>DDBY01000238.1 GCA_002334985.1 Micavibrio sp. UBA2020 | reverse complement strand
CCGCCGGAAGTGCGTGACGATTTGCAACTGCCCAGCATGCCGCAGCCGGAAGCCCCCTAAGGCGCGTCCTTGCGCAAGACTTGCCATGTGCGGCGGCTTGCTGGTATCATTTTTTTTTGAAAATAACCCCTAAAGGGCGTGTCCCCCATATAAAGGTGAGCAAAATGAAAAAATGGATTCAGGTTCTGGCTTTGGCAGCTATCCTTGTGGCGCCGCTTTCCGCTTGCAACACGATGGAAGGCCTCGGCCGCGATACCAAAGCTGCGGGTGACGCGCTTACCGGCGCGGCGCAGGATAACAAAGGCTACTAATATCCTTTGCGTACAAAAAACGCCCGCAGTTGATGCGGGCGTTTTTTTTTATTCCTGTGCGCTGTTTTAGATGCGCGGGAAATATTTGCTGTTCAGGCGGTTCGGAAGGGCGTTGTTTGCCTGAACGGCGCTTTTCGGGTCGCGCGCATGCGGGTAGCTGATTTTCTCGTCGGTATTGACGGGCGCGCGCGCGATGCTGAAATCCTTGTCAATCGCCGTGGTGCGGCGCACGTCTTTGCGCTCGCCCATCGCCTGCGCCAGCAGATAGTGGGGCGCGTCGTGACCCAGTGACGGTTTGGCGACGACGTCAAACGACTGCGACAGGGTGAGGGTTCGGGCAAGGTCGCGCACCCAGGGCATTTTCTGGGTTTCTTTCATGGCCTCGGCGCGGCCTTCTTTTTCAAGGCGGTCGAACAGCTCGCGTTTCAGCGCGGCGTCGAGGTTCACATGGTATTTGTCCTGATCCGTATGCACATCGATGTGGTCTTTTGCCTTGCTATACGCAAGCAAGGTCGCGCGCGACAGGTTCATGACGTCGGCGGGAAGCTCTTCCGCGGCGGACGTGCGCGGGTTTTGCGCATAGTTGACGCCCACGGTTTCAAAGCCTTTTTCCGCCGCAAGTTTTTTCAGCGCGGCATAGGCTTCTTCGGGTTTTGCGGGGGTGCTTAAAACGTCCTGTCCGCTGACCATGTAGAACATATTCTTCTCGGCATCGAAATAGGCGTCTTCGATAAGGCTTTTATGCGCCACGAGCTTGCCGACGGCAATGATGTCGGGTGCGGTCTGCAGGCCTTTGAAAAGCGCGGCGGCAAAATCCGCATCTTCGGTCGGGACAAAACCTGCTTTGCGCGTCGGGCCGTATTTGTGGCAGGCAAAGCCCGGCTCGCCGTCGCTGGCGTCCTGATATTGCAAATAACGCAGGGCGCGCAGGTTCAGCGCCAGCGTATCGGCGCCGCCGACGGGCGTGGCAAAGGCGCTGTCTTGCGCCACAGCGGCTGCGATGGCGTCGGCCGCTTTTTTATCGGGCAGGGCGACGCTATACATATATTTTGCTTCTTGTGCGTCCGCGCCGTCATCTTCCGCCGTCATTTCGAGGAAGTCGTCGAAATCCTTGCTCTCCGCGCGGAATTCCAGCGATTTGCCGTCACTGGACAGCGACAGAATGGAGGCCGCCTGCGGGTTGAACCACACACCGCCGAGGTCAAGCAGCGGCGGCTGCGCTTCAAGGCGGATATTCCCCTCCAGCACATGCGCGGTGCCGTAGCGGTCCACCAGCAGGTGGGTGCCGTCATCAAGCGGCTGCAAAAGCAAGACGGCTTTTTGGTTGATGCTGAAACGCGCGCCGGTTTTCGGGTCGTCTTCATGCAGGAAATCGGCGCGGCGATGCAGCGCGGCGGCCTGTGCGTCGGTGCCGTTGAAATCGGCGGTATGGCGGTGCCAGCCAAGCTTGGTGCCGCTTTGCGTGGTCGAAGCGCGGTCCACGTTTTCGGGCTTCAAAAGCCCATCGTATTCGGCGTCAAATCCGCCCTTGCGCTGCAAAAGCGCGAGGGTTTCGTCGGCCATGTGCTGGGTGACATTTTCCTGCAAAAGCTGGCCGACGCCGCTTGTGGTAAAACGCAGGTTTTTGTGTTCCGGATGATACCAGATATTGGCGATACGGCCGAGGTTGGTCAGCAGGCGGTCGTTATCGAGGCGCACGTTATCGCCAGTGAAGGCCGCTTCAAGGCCGGAGAGTATGCGCGCGGCCTGTTTGTTTTGCGCGTGGTCTGCGGCGGTGTGCAGGGTATTGGCACGCACGATGTTGTTTTCAAAAGGCTCGAGCAGCGCGGCAACCCAGGCCAGCTTTTCTTTATCGGTCAGGCTTTGCGACGAAACCGCTTGTTCCAGCCAGCCGCCGGGGGCGGTCAGCTGCTTGCGCAGTGTATCAAGGCCGCCGTTCAAAAAGCCGTTCGCAAGAATGCGTCGCGCGGCGGCGACATCGAATTTTTCTTCTTGTGCCAGCGTGGGCAGGACATGCGCATTCAAAAAGCCGATAACCGCGCCATATTCGCCGCCGCTGCGGTTGGCGGCCTTCACGGCGTTGCCCGCAGGGTGCCATTCGTCATGCACGCCCGCCTCGATGGCGGCGGTCGTCAGCAGCGACAGCATTTGCGGTGTAGCGCCGCTGGCCGGCAGCTTTTCCATGATGGATTGCTGCGGATAGGTCAGCGCCCAGAGCGCCATGAAAGCATGGCCTTTGTCGCCCGCGCTGACACTGCGCAGGGTGTTGAGCATGGTTTGTGCATCCTGCTTGTCCGCGGCATCGGCAAAGGCGGCGACTTGCGCGGCAAGTTGCCAGTCTTTGTGGCCGAGGCCGGACAGCAGCTTGCTGCTGACGGCGGCAATATGCGTGTGGTCGTCCTTGAAGCGCTGAGCGATGCGGTAAAACGGCGTTTGCTTGGTCGCCGCGAGGGGCAGCAGACTGAAGCCGTCTTCACGGCCGCGCAGTTTTTGAAGGGCGATGTGGAGCGCTGCCGGGTCGAGCGGTTCAGGCTTCAAAACTTCGCCCAGAACGCGTTCGAAAACTTGCGCGCCCGATTGCAGGCCGGCGATTTTAAAGTTGGGCTCGTAGCTGAGCGCGGCGGAGAGAAGCGCGATACGGTCTGCGTCTTTTTTGACATGGGTCAGCGCGAGCTCGGCAAAGCTGGCGACGCCGAAATCGGTCAGCAGCAGCTCCTTGCTGCGCTTGCTTTGCGGCGTTTCTTCGCGCGGGAAAAGCGACGGCATCAGGGCGATGAAGCCCTGAATGTCCTGCGTATCCAGTTTTTGTGCGAGTTTGGAGTATTCAAGCGCCTGCAGGTTCAAACGGCGGGTACGTTCCGTATTCACTTCATCGTAATCGCGCTGGGCGAGGTTGATGACGTATTGCGGGCTTTCGTATTGCTGCATCAGCGGCGCGGTGGGAGTCTCGGGTTCTTCCGGTTCCAGATTCTCACCGACCCAGTCCATGAAACTGTCGATGTAGTAATGGCGGTCGCTTTGCAGGCTGATAATCTCGCCGCGCAGCTGGCGCCAGTGGCGCTTGACGGCTTCTTCCTTGCGGCGGGCTTCTTCTTCGGGGTCGGGGCCTTTGAACATGCCGCCGATGGACGACCAGAAACCTTTTTTCTCCCCGTCGTCGGGCAGGGGCGGAATATCGATGCGGGTTTGCAGGCCGATGGCCTCCACCGTATCGGTTGCCTTGGGCACGCGCACCGCGGGCAGCTCTTCCAGAATATCGGAGGGCACGCCGCGCGGGACGGCGGCGATAGCTTTTTCAAGCGCGCCGTCTGCGCCAAAGCGCGTACGCGCCAGTGCGGCGAAATCTTGCAGGTTCAGGATAAATCCGGCGGTATCGCCCAGTTCTTGCAGGATTTTAACGGCTTTTTTCTCGTCGCCGTCGCGTTCAATCGCGCGCACAAGGCGGTGGTGGCCAACGATAATGTTATTTTGCTGCTCTTCCAGCCAGTCGCGGATGGAATCCGTATTGCGCTCCAGCGTCGAGAGGTAGTCGCCCAGCTGGTCGCGCAAATGCGCGAGCACATGCACGTCATCCGGCAGTTTGAACGGTGTCGTCGATGGGGTGGGGTCAGCCATCGGTGAATCCTTGGGTATATATATTTAATGTGAACCGGAGGGCACTATAGCACCCGTATTTTCTTTATGCAAATTTTTTTCCGGAAAATGAAACCTATAAAAACTTTCAATTATTTCATGGTTTTAGCTTTACTTTTCGCGGGCAGCCTCTAGCATGCGCGCACAACCGTTCCGGCCGCGCCGCCCGCAGATTCGGCGGGCTTTCCGGCCGCATTTTTCTAGACCACAAGGAGACCACGAGTATGATTCAGGAATTCAAAAAGTTTATTATGCGCGGTAACGTGCTCGACCTCGCCGTCGGTGTGATTATCGGCGCCGCTTTCGGCAAAATCGTATCTTCGCTGGTCGATGATATTATCATGCCGCCCCTCGGCCTTATCGTGGGCAAGGTCGATTTCAGCAACTTTTTCATCCCGCTGTCGCTGACCGAAGAAAGCTTCAAAACCATTGCCGACGCCAAGGCCGCAGGTGTTGTGACCTGGAACGTGGGCATGTTCGCCAATGCGCTTTTCAACTTTCTTTTGGTCGCCTTTGCGATTTTCTTTTTTATCGTAAAGCCGATTAACAACTTGAAAAAGAAAGAAGAAGAGAAAACGGCAGCGGAGCCGCCGCCGCCGCCCCGCAACGAACAGCTGCTGGAAGAAATCCGCGATTTAGATCGGAAGAGC
>DDBY01000116.1:2500-7671 GCA_002334985.1 Micavibrio sp. UBA2020 | reverse complement strand
CATCAAAGACGCTGCCGAAGAGGCAAGCGAAGAAATCAAAGATGAAATCGACGACCATACGCGTTCGAAATAAACGCGCCGCAGCCAAGCGGGATATAACAAAAAGGGCGCCACATGCGGGCGCCCTTTTTTATATGGCAGGGGACGCTTAACCGCGCAGTGCGCCGCCGGTCTGCGCCTTGACGGCCTCGACGATTTTCTGGCAGACGGCTGTGATTTCTTCGTCCGTCAGCGTTTTTTCGGCGGGCTGCAACAGGACAGCGACGGCGACGGATTTTTTGCCCGGCTCCACGCCTTTGCCCTGATACACGTCGAAAATTTCCGCATGGCTAATCAGTTTCTTTTCTGCCCCGCGAATAGCGCGCAGAAGTTTATCGCCTTCGACCGTTTCATCGAGGATAAAGGCGAAATCGCGGCTGACCGGCTGGAAGGGTGAGGGGCGCAGCAGTTCTTTCTGCGGGCCTTTTTTCTTCGCCTGCGGCAGGCTGGGCAGGAAAATCTCGAAGCCTGCATAGGCTTCGTCGCGCTTCATGGCCGCAAGCACGGCGGGGTGAATTTCGCCAAACCAGGCCAGTACCGTCGGGCCCAAACGCAGCGCGCCGGAGCGGCCCGGGTGATACCACTCCGGTGCATCGGTGCTGATTTGAATATTGGCGGTATTCACGCCGCAGGCCTCCAGCACCGCCAGCGCGTCGGCTTTGGCGTCGTAAACATCCACGCGACGCGCGGCGCCCGACCAATGGCGGGCACGCGCATCGCCGCTGCGCAGGCCTGAGGCGGTCAGGACTTGTCCCTCCGCTTCGACCGACCAATAACAGTTGCCGATTTCAAAAAGCGCGGCATTGCCGATACCGCGGTCTGTATTGCGGCCGGCGGCGGCAATCAGGTTCGGCAAAATGGACGGGCGCATGACAGACAAATCAACGCTGATGGGATTGGTCAGGGTCAGCGCGGCTTTGTTCTGGCGGCGGTTGACGCCGAACAGCTCGGCCGAGGCTTCGTCCAGAAAAGACCATGTGATGGTTTCGCAAAGCCCGCGGGTTGCCAGCACGCGGCGTGCGATGGTGCCGCGTTTGGCCAGCGGCGACAGCGGTTCCAGCTTTTCGTCCGCCGCGGGGCGCACGGTGACGGCGGGGATATTGTCATAGCCGTTGATGCGCAGGATTTCTTCGACGATATCGGCAGCGCCTTCGACGTCGGCGCGCCAGCTGGGCGTCTTGACGTTCCATGCCTTGCCCGCTTCCGCCACTTCAAATCCAAGGGCGGCGAGGATGGCTTTCTGGCGCGCCTCCGGCAGTTCGATACCGCCCAGCAGCTTCAGGCGCTCGGGCGCATAGGCAATCGTGCGGCTGGCGTCGGGCGCGACGCCAGCGACGGCAACATCGCTGACTTCGCCGCCGCAAATGTCCAAAATCATTTGCGTGGCAATGGCCGCACCGTCATGGGCGAAGGCGGTGTCGATGCCGCGCTCGAAACGGTAACGCGCATCACTGTCGATTTGCAGTTTCTGCCCTGTCATGGCGGTGCGCGTGGTGTCGAACAGCGCAACCTCAAGATAAACATTCTGCGTGCTTTCGCTCACAGACGACGGCACGCCGCCGATGATGCCGCCCAGTCCAAGTACGCCGCTGTCGTCGCAAACGGCCGTCATGCCGTCTTGCAGCGTATAGGTTTTGTCGTTCAGCGCCGCCAGCGTTTCGCCTGCTTTGGCGGGGCGGACGTGAATGTTGCCTTTCAATTTATCCGCATCGAATACATGCAGCGGACGGTTCATGGCGATGGTCAGGTAATTGGTGATATCGACCAGTGCGGAAATCGGGTTTTGCCCCACGGACTTCAGGCGTTTTTGCAGCCATTCGGGCGAAGGGCCGTTTTTGACGCCGCGGATATAACGTCCGATGAAAAGCGGGCATGCTTTGGTGTCTGCAATCGAAACCTTCACCGGGTTTTCAAACGTCGGCGTCAATTTGGGCAGCGAAAGCGGGCGCAGTGTGCCAAGGCCTGCGGCGGCAAGGTCGCGCGCGATGCCGTAAATGCCCGCGCAATCGCCGCGGTTCGGCGTGAGGTTGATTTCAATCACAGGGTCGTCAAGGCCGAGTGCAGAGGCAGCGTCGCTGCCGGTGGCGGCGGTATCGGGCAGCTCGATAATGCCGTTATGCTCTTCGGATAGTTGCAATTCACGCTCCGAACACATCATGCCGTTCGATTCCTGTCCGCGGATAACGCCTTTTTTCAGCGTCAGGTCGCTGCCGGGGATGTAGCTGCCGACGGGGGCGAATACGCCTTTCATACCTGCGCGCGCATTGGGCGCGCCGCAAACTACGTTCAGTTTTTCCTTGCCTGTATCGACCACGAGGCATTGCAGCTTGTCGGCGTCCGGGTGTTTGGTGGCCGATACGACATGCCCGACGACGAATCCTTTCAGGGTTTCGGCGGGGTTGTCGATGCCTTCGACCTCAAGCCCGATAGCGGTCAGCTTGTCGGTGATTTCCGAAAGCGTCGCGGGCGTGTCGATGAAGTCTTTAAGCCAGGAGAGGGTGAATTTCATGTGTGTGAACTCTGTCCGTATATCTGTCTAATCTGTTGCTTAACCAAGCGCCTTGTTGGGCTGCTCCAGCGGGCCGAAGCCGTAATGTTTGAGCCAGCGCAGGTCGGATTCAAAGAAAGTGCGCAGGTCGGGGATGCCGTATTTCAGCATCGCCACACGCTCGATACCCATGCCGAAGGCGAAGCCCTGATATTCATCGGGGTCGATGCCGCAGTTTTTGAGAACATTCGGATGCACCATGCCGCAGCCGAGGATTTCCAGCCAGCTGGAACCCGCACCGATTTTCAGCTCGCCTTTCTCGCGGCTGCAGCCGATATCCATTTCGGCAGACGGCTCGGTGAAAGGAAAGAAGCTCGGGCGGAAACGCGTGGGCAGGTCATCCACCTCGAAAAAGCGTTTGCAGAATTCAATCAGGCAGCCTTTTAGGTGCCCCATGTGCGCGGCCTTGTCAATGAGCAGGCCTTCCATCTGGTGGAACATCGGTGTGTGCGTCATGTCGTAGTCGGAGCGGAAGGTGCGGCCGGGGATGATAACGCGGATGGGCGGTTTTTGCGTTTGCATCACATGCACCTGCACGGTCGATGTATGCGTGCGCAAAAGACGTTTCGCCGCATCGCCCGTCTTGCCCGCAACGTCGGGCAGATAGAACGTGTCGTGCATCTGGCGGGCGGGGTGTTCGGGCGGAAAATTAAGCGCGGTGAAGTTGTGGAAATCGTCTTCAATCTCCGGTCCTTCGGCGACGCTGAATCCCATATCGGCGAAGATGGTAATCATCTCCTCGATGGTCTGGCTGATGGGGTGGATGCTGCCCTTGTTTTCGGGGCGCGGGGTAAGAGTGACATCAATTTTTTCGGACGCAAGGCGCGCGTTCATGGCGGCAGCTTTGAGGATGCTGGCGCGCGCGTCAATCTCTGCGCTAATTTCGTCTTTCAGGCGGTTGAGGGCTTGCCCCATTTCCTTGCGCTCGTCCGGCGACAGCGTGCCCAGCGTTTTCATGAGGTCGGTCACGCGGCCTTTTTTGCCAAGCGCGGTCACGCGGACTTCTTCGAGGGACTGGATATCGCCCGCGGCCTTCACCGTTTCGACGATTTCCTTTTTCAGGGCTTCAAGGTTGCTCATGCGGGTATCTTCCGTTTTGGTCTTTGGTTTGAATTAGGGTTCCGAGCCGGGGGCGAGGGTCACCTCGATACCGTCCAGCTCTTCGTTCATGATGATTTGGCAGGAAAGCCGCGAATCTTCGGTCACTTCGAAGGCTTCGTCGAGCATGTATGTTTCATCTTCGCTGGCGGGCGGAATTTTATTTTGCCAGTCTTTGGCTACATAAACGTGACAAGTGCCGCAGGCCAGCGACCCGCCGCATTCCGCCTTGATGCCCAGGCGCGCATCGCCCATGCCGTAATCGCGGATGATTTCCATGACGCGCCAGCCCTCGATGGCTTCCAGTTCGTGGCGCGTGCCTTCGCGGTCGTTGACAATAATTTTCACCGGCCAGCCCCTTGCGCTTTCCCTGTGCCGATTTTCAACATCTCGCGCAGGGCGAAAACGCCGGCGGCATTGAAAAAGGACAGAAACACGAATTTCAAAACAACGACCATCAGCAAAAGGCCGGAGACATGCAGCGGTGCGGCTTCTTCCTTGATGGCCGCGAACAGAGCCGCTTCAACCGGACTTGCAACAAGGCTGACGGGTAACAGCACAATCAGCATCATCGCCAGCAGGCGCAGCGACACCATCGCGCCGTTCACGCGGTAGATGTAATCGCGGATGGAATAACCGACCGCGCCGAGGATATGCACGATGGAAAACCGCAAGCCCCAGAAAACCGCACCGATTAAAAGATAGCCGACGGCGGTAACGGCGGGGTTGCTGCCTGCTTGCTGCGTCTTGGCCCAGTAAAGCAGAAAGGCGATGAAGGCGAGGCCAGCCATGTTCACCAGTAGCCAGAGCAGCATGGAAGCTTCGAAAGCGCGCCTGCGCTCCTCGCCGCTATGGGCGGAGGGCTTGCCCTTGCGCTCGCCAAAAACCAGCAGGCGGGTTTGCAAAAACATGAACCACGCCGCCATCGCGCCGGCGGGCAGAAGGGTGATAAGCTCCGTTACGATGGATTGTTTTTCCACGCCGTAGAGCTTTACGATTTCGATAAGCGCCGTCAGCGCGACGGGCATCAGCGCAATCGACGACAGATAGCGCCATTCGGCAAAAACCGAACGGATGCCGTGTACGGCGCAGCCGAGAATGTCGAAACGATTGTTATTCATAATATGGTTATAATACCTGCCGCCAGAGTTGCGGCATATTACACCACCGGAATCACTTAACGCCAAGTTTTTCCTGCAAATTCGAGCTCGAAGTCGTGTATTCAAACCGCAGCTTGCGTTCCGGATAGACATAACGGAAAGCCTGCTGCGCCATCAGCGCGCCTTCGTGAAAGCCGGAGAGAATAAGTTTGAGTTTGCCCGGATACCAGTTGATGTCGCCGATAGAAAAAATGCCGGGCACGCTGGTTTCGAATTTTTCGGTATCGACGGGGATAAGACCGTCTTTGAGCGCGATGCCAAGCTTTTCGCAAAGCGCGCCCACGGGGCCGAGTTTCATGGTCAAGCCATAGAATGCCAAAAGCGTA
>DDBY01000116.1:209-2146 GCA_002334985.1 Micavibrio sp. UBA2020 | reverse complement strand
ATAGAGGCTGCAATCGGCTGTAAATTCAGCGCCCAGTCGAGCGCGGAATCGCCGCCGCCCGCGACCACCAGATGCTTGCCCTGAAATTGTTCGCGTTTGCGCACGGCATAAAAAACCGATTTGCCTTCGTAATTCTCAATACCGGCAATCGGCGGTTTTTTGGGGGTGAAGCTGCCGCCGCCCGCGGCGACAATCACAACCTTGCCTTCGATAACCGTGTCGGCATCGGAGGTGACGCGCCAGCCGGTTTCGGTTTTTTCAATTTGCGTCGCCATCTGGCCGAGGTGGAAGGTGGGGTTGAACGCCTTAATCTGCTCCATCAATTGGTCGGTCAGTTGCTGGCCCGTGACGATGGGCAGGGCGGGGATGTCATAGATGGGCTTCTCAGGATACAGCTCCGCGCACTGGCCGCCCGGGCGGTCGAGAATGTCGATAAGATGCGCCTTGATGTCGAGCAGTCCCAGCTCGAACACCGCAAAAAGCCCGACAGGGCCTGCGCCGATGATAATGGCGTCTGTGTGATGCGTCGTTTCCATGCCCCTGAAATAAGAGAAAATCTTATAAAATTCAAGGGTTTTTCAAGATTTTATCGGGACAAAAGCCGTCAGAATTTTTGTTGCGGGGCGTGCGTGCGCGGCGCAAGATTCTGCTGTGGCGACAGCAGCGCTTTCAAATCGCCATCGGGCGGCATGCTGAGCAGCTTGCCCGCGCGGTCTTCACGGATAAGCCCGCCCGCCACGGCCTCTGCAAAATACTGGCGGATACCGCTCAGGTAATTGCCAATATCGACAAGCACCACCGGCGCGCCGTTTTCGTACACGGCCTTTTCAAGTCCCTGCAAAGCTTCGCGCAGCGCACCCGGCCCGCCCGGCATCACAAGGCTTGCGACCGGATTTCCGTGCGACGAAAGAAGGGCGAAGCGCTCTTGCTCGCTCGCGACTTTTATCAGGGTCGCGCCGGCAATTTGTTCTTCATGTGCGTATTTGTCGAGGACGACGGCGGTGATATGGCTGCCGGCTGCTGCTGCGGCCTTGGCAACCGCGCCCATCACGCCCTGCGTGCCTGCGCCATAGATAAGGTCAAAGCCTTGCGCCCCCAGCATGCGGCCGAGTTTTTCCGCCGCGGCCATGATGGCGGGGTCTTTGGGCGTCGATGAACCGGCAAAAAGGGCGATAACGGGGCGGGACATAAAAAGCCTTTAAATATAGGGGGTTTTAGTATGGCGGCATCATCATTTGGTGCGGGTTGTCGAGCAGGCAGCGGCTCCAGAATCGTCCCATCTTGCCGAACTTGCCGCGCTCTTCGTGCGGCGAAGGCACGCGGCCTTCGCAGATTTTTTGCAAATGGTTTTTGCCGATGAAGCCGAGCACCGAAGTTATTTCCCAGCGGTGGCCGAGTTTTTCTTTTTTGTTGTCGAAGGTCAGGCTCTGTATTTCAAAAAGATTGTCGCTGCGCACGCGCACGGCAGTCAGGTTCGTTTCATGGGTATGTACGCCGCTGCGGATGCTGACTTGCAGGCTGATGTTGTTGCCGTCTTTGCTTTTTTGCAGGCTATAGCTGGCGCGCGCGGTGCCGTCCGCGCTGGTCACGCCGCGCGAGGTGTTGAAATCCAGCGTGCTGGAGCGCGGCTGCGATTTGCTATCCGGCGCGGGGCAGAGCATTTCCTGAAGCTCGTGCAAAAAGAACTGGTTGGGGCGGCGGCCGTAATAGGAAAAAAGGTCGGAAAGCGGGTGCGTCATGGCCTCGGGTTCCTGTTTCTTGGAAAACATTAGTCATATATGAATAGAAAGCAGACTAAAGGGCGCAGCTTGCCCTGTCAATATGATTATGAAAACAATAACATAACTTTGATGCCGCTTCGCCTTGAAATAGACTGCCCGTATTGGCTAAAAATGGATAACCACCCAAAAACGCCGCGGAAGGCATGACCAAATTCC
>DDBY01000116.1:0-154 GCA_002334985.1 Micavibrio sp. UBA2020 | reverse complement strand
TATGAATAGAAAGCAGACTAAAGGTCGGGATGCGGGCTGTCAATATGATTATGAAAACAATAACATAACTTTGATGCCGCTTCGCCTTGAAATAGACTGCCCGTATTGGCTAAAAATGGATAACCACCCAAAAACGCCCGCGGAAGGCATGACC
>DDBY01000199.1 GCA_002334985.1 Micavibrio sp. UBA2020 | reverse complement strand
TGCTCTACCAACTGAGCTACTTGGGCGCTTGAAAGTGGTTATAAGCAAAAATGGACGGGCTGTCTAGGCATTTTTAACGTATTGAAAAAAATAGGTTTTTTGGCGGTTTTGCGCATCTCCTTGCCGCAGCGCAGATTCACATATATCTTAAAGATATGAACAGGTTCGACCCCGTTTTCGGGGCGGGCACCGTGAAACAGACTTCGGGCTTTGCGCCCGCATAAACAGGCGAAGTGGACTTGATCGTGAGACAAGTACCGGCATATCTCATCATCGGCAACGGCCGCGTCGCGCGGCATACCGCCTGTTATTTCGATTTCCTAGGCATTCCTTATACAACATGGCACCGCGGTCTGGCGGAAGAAGACTTGCGCGCCAAAGCGGCTGCGGCAACGCATATTCTTATCCTTATCCGCGATGATGCGATTGAGGATTTTGCGCAGTTTCACCTTGCGGGCTTTGCGGCGGTCAAAATCCATTTCTCCGGCGCACTTGTTGTTGCAGGGGTGCATGGCGCGCATCCGCTGATGACCTTCGGGCCGGATTTGTACACGCGCGATAAATATCAAAGTATTCCGTTTATCATCGAAGACGACGCGCCGGATTTCGCCGCGCTGCTGCCGGGGCTGCCGAATGCCCACGCGCGTATCAAAAAATCGGACAAGGCGAAGTATCACGCGCTTTGCGCTATGGCGGGGAATTTTTCGTGCCTGCTGTGGCAAAAGCTGATGCAAAGCTTCGCCGATGATTTTGCCCTGCCGCCCGAAGCGGCGCAGGCCTATTTGCGCCAGCAGACCGATAACCTGATTGCGGATTACACATCCACGCTGACAGGCCCGCTTGTGCGCGGCGACGGCGCGACGATACAAAAACATCTGGCCGCCCTCAAAGGCGACCCGTTCCACGACGTCTATCAAAGCTTCATCGCCGCCTATGGCGCCAGCAAGGAGAAACTGAAATGATGAATATTTTCGATTTTGCCAAAAAGAAACAGGCAGGTGAGAAAATCACCATGGTCACCTGTTACGACTACACCAGCGCGGTTTTGGTGAACCGCAGCGATATCGACTGCATCCTTGTCGGCGACAGCGTGGCCATGACGATGCACGGGTTTAATTCAACCGTGCCCGCGACGGTCGAGATGATGGCCCTGCATACCGCCGCCGTTGCGCGCGGCGCGAAAGACAAATTTATCGTGGCCGATTTGCCGTTTCTGGCTTACCGCAAAGCGCTTGGCGAGAATATCGCCGCTGTGCAGGCGGTCATGCAGGCGGGCGCGCATGCCGTGAAAATCGAAGGCGCGGCGGGCAATCAGGAACTGGTACGCCACCTGACGGAATCCGGCGTGCCTGTCATGGGGCATATCGGCCTGACGCCGCAATTCGTGCATTTGCTCGGCGGCTACCGCGTGCAGGGCAAGACGGAGGAAAGCGCGAACAGGCTGAAGCACGAAGCGCTGGCGCTCGAAGAAGCGGGCGCCTTCGCGCTCGTCATGGAATGTGTGCCGACGGTGCTGGCGGCGGACATCACAAAATCATTGCGCATCGCCACCATCGGCATTGGTGCGGGCGCGGGGGCCGACGGGCAGGTGCTGGTTTTTCAGGATTTGCTCGGCCTCAATACAGATTTCCGTCCGAAATTCGTCAAAAATTTTATGAACGGCGCCGATTTGGTGACAAACGCGCTGAATGAATACAACCAAGCCGTGAAAACAGGAGCCTTCCCCGATGCCAACCATAGTTTCAACCCCGACCGAATGGCGCAGCCTGCGTAAATCACTTGCGGGGCGCAGCGTCGGTTTTGTACCGACGATGGGCAACCTGCACGAAGGGCATATCGACCTCTGTCGCCGCGCGCGGGCAGAGAATGATATTGTTGTCGCCAGTATTTTCGTGAACCCGACGCAGTTCAACCAGGCATCGGATTTCGAAAAGTACGCCCGCACGCTTGAGGCGGATAAAAAGCTGCTGGCGGGGGCGGGCGTTGATTACCTGTTCCATCCGGATGCCAAAGACATGTATCCGGATGACTACAGCATTAAAGTGGGCGAAGAAGAAATCGCCAAAGAACTGGAAGGGGCTTTTCGCCCCGGCCATTTCACGGGCATGCTGACGGTGGTGATGAAGCTTTTGAACATCATCGGGGCTGAGCGTGCGTATTTCGGCGAAAAGGATTTCCAGCAGCTGCTTTTGGTCAAAAAAATGGTTGCCGCGCTGTTTATGCCTGTGGAAATCATCGCCTGCCCGACGGTGCGTGCGCAAAACGGGCTGGCGCTCAGCTCCCGCAATGCACGGCTGACGCCGGAGCAGCTGGAAAAAGCGCCGCTGCTGGCCGAATTGCTGCAAAGCGGCATGTCAGACGCCGCCGTGATGAAAAAGCTTGAAGAAGCGGGCTTTAAACCCGAATATGTCGATACCCGCTGGGGGCGCCGTTTGGCGGCGGCCTGGCTTGGGGATGTGCGGTTGATTGACAACGTGCCTGCCGTGAATGGCGGCGCAGCGCAAAATGCCGCCGGTCAACATAACGAGGTTTGCCATGCTGCTGTGTCTGGATGTGGGTAATACGCATATTGTCGGCGGTCTGTTCGGCGGCGACAAATTGCTGTTCCGTTTCCGCTATGCGACCAACCAAATCGGCACCGCCGACCAGTTCGGCATTTTCCTGCGCGGCATCCTTGGCACCAATAACATCGCCTATGAAAAGATTGCGGTGGTGGCGCTGTCGTCTGTTGTGCCCGGTTGCAACTACACCATTCGTCACGCTATCAGCCAGTATTTTCCGGCCGCGGAATATTTCATCCTGCAGGCGGGCGTGAAGACCGGCATCAATATCAAATACAAAAATCCGGGCGAAGTGGGCGCGGATTTGATTGCAGGGGCGATTGGCGGGGTTGAGGCTTTCCCGGATAAAAACCTTGTCATCATCGACCTTGGCACAGCAACCACGTTGGCGGCGGTTTCGCGCAAGCGGGATTTCCTCGGCGGCGTTATTATGCCCGGCATGCGCCTTGCGATGGAAAGCTTGAAATCCAACACGGCGAAGCTGATGGAAGTCGATATCGAAGTGCCGGAAACCTATCTGGGGCAATCGACGCGCGAATGTATTCAGCGCGGGCTTTATTTCGGCCACCTCGGCGCGATGCGCGAAATCATTGCGGGTTACCGCAAAGAGCTTTTCGCGGGCGAAGACGTCACGGTCGTGGGCACGGGCGGTTTTTCGCAGCTGTTCCGCGATGAAAAGGTTTTCGACATCATCCTGCCCGACCTTGTGCTGCAAGGTGTGCGTCTGGCCTACGTCAATTCCAAGGCCGCGCAGGCGCGCCAGCAGGCCTAAGCGTTTTTTTGTTATTTATCCGCCGCGCGCGATTTTTGAAACTGTGCGCGGTTGGCCTGAATTTGCGCGCCGTTTTTTGACGCCCATTCCGACAGCGCATTCACCGTATCGCAAAGCGACAGGCCGAGCGGTGTGAGGCTGTACTCCACGCGCGGCGGCACTTCGGGGTACACTTCACGGCGCACAAGCCCGGCTTCTTCAAACGCGCGCAGGTGCTTGGTTAGCTCCCGCTGCGTGATGGGGGTAAGGCGGCGCTGGATTTCGCGAAACCGCAGCAACGTCTCCGGCGCATGGGCGAGGGTGTAGAGAATCTTCACCGACCATTTATTCGCAATCAACCCGAGGGCGACACTGGCGGGGCAATCACGCGGGTCTTCGTGCGCGTCTGTTTGGGGTGCTGCATTTTGCATGGTTTTTGCCTTTATTGTTTAATGGTATGCAAATGGATACCATGTTGTAAATTACTGCCTACTATTCAAAGTATACCAGAAAACTATGATTATTCCATGCAGGCCGTGCGGCATTTTTTACGCGCGGCACCACAAACATTCTGACCGGAGAAAAAACACAATGAGAAAAACTTTTTATGCCGCGCTGGCGGCTGTGATGCTGTCGTCCGCCCCTGCGCTGGCGGCGGAAACTTTTTACTTTGACCCCACCCATACCAGTGTGACGTGGCATGCGGGGCATTTTGGTTTTTCCACCCCCTCCGGCAAATTCGCGAGCGTGAACGGCAGCGTGACGCTGGATGAGGAAGTGCCGGAAAAAAGCAGCGTGGAAGTGACGATTGACACGGCCGTGCTGGTCACGGGCGTTGAGAAGTTCGACGCGCATCTGAAAAGCGCAGACTTCTTGAACGTCGAAAAATTCCCCACCGCAAAATTCAAAAGCACAAAAGTGACGCTGACGGGGCAAGACAGTGCAATTGTCGAAGGCACCCTGACGATTTTGGATGTGACCAAGCCGGTTGCGCTGGCCGTGCGTCTGAACAAAACGGGCGAAAACCCCTTCACGCAGAAAAAACAGGTCGGCTTCACGGCGACCACGGTTATCAAGCGCGCTGATTTCGGCATTGTCTATGCGCTGCCGAACGTGCCGGATGAAGTAAAAATCGACATCGAAGCCGAAGCGGCTTTGAAATAAGAGCGCATAAAATGACGCACGGGCCGCAGACATTGCCGAGTTTTTTTCTGCCGCATGGCGGCGGCCCGTGCTTTTTTATGGACTGGAGCCCGCCGGATACATGGCGCGGCATGGAGGTTTTTTTGCGCGGCGCGGTGGCCGCGCTGCCAAGGCCGCGCGCGGTGGTGGTGATTTCCGGCCACTGGCACGCGCCTGCTTTTACGGCGGGTGCGCATCCGGCGCCGCCGCTGATTTACGATTATTACGGCTTTCCGCCGCATACCTATGAATTGACTTATCCGGCTGCAGGGGCGCCTGCGCTGGCGGCGGATATCGCGGGCCTGCTGGCGGGCGCGGGATTGCCTGCGGCTGTGGATGACACCCGCGGCCTTGACCACGGGGTTTTTATTCCCTTCAAGCTGATATATCCGGATGCGGATATTCCGGTGGTGCCGTTGTCTTTGCACGAAAACATGGATGCGGAAATGCATTTGAAGGCAGGGCAGGCGCTGGCGCCGCTGCGTGATGACAATGTGTTGATTGTCGGCAGCGGCATGAGTTTTCACAATTTGCGCCTTCTGATGACAGGCCGCGCCGATACGCCCGAGGCCGCGGCGTTTGATGATTGGCTGACAAACGCGGCGACGGCGACGCCACTATCGCGCGCGCGTCAGCTGGCAAACTGGGAATCTGCACCCGGCGCGCAGATAGCGCATCCAGAGGCGGAGCATTTGCTGCCCCTGATGATAGCCGCAGGTGCGGCGGGCGATGATGCGGGCATGCGTATTTACCACGAAAAAGTCATGAGCGCGCCGATATCGGCCTACCGCTTCGGCTGAATAAAAAAAACAGCGCCGCAGAGGGCGCTGTTTTTTTGTATCAAATCTAAAGCCGATTATTTTTTGACTTCGACTTTGCGTGTCGCGGGCAGGGTGGCGAGAACGTCCAGCTCTTTGCCGCCGCAGGTGACATGGCCGAAGCCGCCCGCGCTTTTGCCGCCGTCGACGTCATAGACAATATTGTCGTTTTTATCGGCGCTGACGCCAGCGGGTACGAAATCAAGTTTCAGCGCGCTGCGCGTGCGCCACGCAATGTTGTGATCCGCGCAGGAGCTGTCGCCACTGACGCCAAGCCCGCCGACGATATTGCCCTTGTCGTCATAAAGGGCGAGGCCGCCGCCAAAAACATTCACGCCGCCAATACGCTCCCCCGTCATGGGGTCTTTGGCGGAGCCGTAATCCTTCGCCGGGCCTTCATAGGCGGCGTCGGTGTCGACGGGGTTGCTTTCCTGCAGGCCG
>DDBY01000241.1 GCA_002334985.1 Micavibrio sp. UBA2020 | reverse complement strand
AGCTGCGTATAGGGCACGCGCACATCGCCCTGCACGGCATCGCTGACCAGCATTTCGTCATTCGCGCGGCTCGGCGCCTTGATGCGCACGGCGGGTTTGACACCGGCGGGGGCGTCTTTGGGGTCGCGGTCGCGCCAGCGGCCGTCATAACGGGGTGACAGGCCTTTGGCGAGTTGCTCTTCGCGCATTTTTTCCAGCTCTTCCGGCGTGCAATAGCAGTAATAGGCTTTGCCTTCGGCCAGCAACTGGTGCGCGATTTCGGCGTGGCGGTTCATGCGGGCGAACTGGAAAATCGGCTCACCATCCCAATCAAGGCCGAGCCAGCGCATGCCGTCCAGAATGGCCTCCACCGCCGCCTCGGTCGAGCGGACGCGGTCGGTATCCTCGATACGCAGCAGGAACTGCCCGCCCATGTGTTTGGCGAAAAGCCAGTTGAACAGCGCGGTGCGGCCGCCGCCGATATGCAGGTATCCGGTCGGTGACGGGGCGAAACGGGTGATGATTTTGGACATGATGATGCTCTGAAATCTGGTAATTTGGGGCTGTTTTTTGTGGCAATTTAACGTATCGTTTCCCGCTATGGCAAGTTATTTAGGGGCGTTTTGGCAGGAGATGCAAAACCAGCGGGAACGCTGGATTTTCTGGCTGCCCGTGCCCATGGCCATTGGGATTGCGGCATATTTCAGCCTGCAGGGGGAGCCGCCGCTGCTGCTGGGTACACTGGCGGGGGGGTTTATGCTGCCGCTTTTGAAGGTGTTTTACCGGAATCAAGCTGTGTTTATCCCGTTTCTGGCCTTAATGCTGGCGGTGGCTGGTTTTGCGGCTGCCCAGTGGCGCACGCATAATGTTGCCGCGCCCGTGATTGAAAAGCGCAGCTATACCATCACGCTGCAAGGCAAGGTGGTGGGGGTCGAGCCGCAGGAAAAAAACTTCCGCATCGTGCTTGAAGATTTCAGCGTGACCGAAGGCAAATTGTATCAGGACAGTCTGCCAAAGCGTGTGCGCATCCGGCTTAAAAACAACGACCCCGCCGTGCCGCAGGCGGGCGATGTGGTTTCGCTGCGCGCATCGCTGTTGCCGCTATCGCCGCCCGTCATGCCGGGGGCATTTGATTTTCAGCGCCATGCGTTTTTTCAAGGGCTCGGCGGTACGGGATACGCGCTTGGCAATCTGGAGGTCATCACGCCGCGCGCGCGCGGTGAATTCTTTTTTGAAAAGCTGCGCCGGCATATCCGCGAAAAAATATTTGCCGCCATTGATGACCGCGGCCGTGCCGCGATGATTACCGCCTTTATGATTGGCGAAGACAGGGGCATATCCGAAAAAGACTGGGAGATTGCACGGGAATCCGGCATTGCGCATTTGATTGCGATTTCGGGTTCGCACTTTGTTTTGATTGCGGGGTTTCCGTTTTTCTTTGTGCGCGCGTTTCTGGCGGCTATTCCGTACACGGCGCTGCGCTGGCCGATTAAAAAAATCGCGGCGGCGGTGGCCATGGCGGTATCGGTCTTTTATATGCTGCTGATAGGCGCGCCCATTCCGGCGCAGCGGGCGGTCATTATGACCTGCGTGGTCATGACGGCGATTATGATTGACCGCGACCCGTTCACGCTGCGGCTGGCGGCGTTTGCGGCGATGTTTCTGTTTATCCTGTCGCCCGAAAGCCTGATGGGGCCAAGCTTTCAGATGTCTTTTGCCGCTGTCGTCGCGCTGATTGCTTTTTATGAAAGCACCGCGCCTTGGTGGAAAAAGCATTTCCGCGATGCGGATTGGTCAAAACGCTATGCGCTTTATCTGCTGGGGTGTTTTGCGACGTCGTTTGTGGCCAGCACCGCGACGGCGCCTTTCGCGCTTTACCATTTCGGGCGCGTGCCGTTTATCGGCGGGCTGGCGGCGAATATGGTGGCGGTGCCGATATCGTCGTTTGTGACGTTTCCGGTCGGGCTTTTATCCTGCCTGCTGATGCCCTTCGGGCTTGAAAAATATCCGCTGCTGCTGACGGAAAAAAGCATTGATGTTTTCATGTATGCGGCCGAATTGGTCGCCGGATGGGAATATGCGGGCTGGCAGGGAAATAGCTTCGGCGGTGTCTGGCTCGCCGTGATGACATTGGGGTGTATATGGGTTTGTGCCTGGCGGGGCTGGATACGCTGGGCGGGGCTTTTGCCTGCGCTGGTTGCGGTGGTCATGGCGGCGATGACGCCGCGGGCCGATATTCTTGTTGCGGGCAGTGGCGATTTAATCGCCCTGCGTGCGCCGGACGGCAAAATGTGGTTTTCGACTTTAGCCAAAGAAAAATTCGTGCGCGAACAGTGGCTGGTGCGCGAGGCAAACGGGCAGGCCTCAAGACCGTGGCCGGAACGTCAATTGCCGGGCGGGGAGGGGGATTTCCTTGCCTGCGGCGACATGGCCTGCCGCATACGGCTGAAAGGGCATGAAATATCATTCATTCGCGCGCCGGAAGTCACGGCGGATGAATGTATGGAAGCCGCCATCCTGATATCAAAATCTGCTCTCAAACTGCCGCGCAGCTGCAAACGCAAGGTGCAGGTCATTGACCGCTGGACGCTGCGCGAAGACGGTGCGCATGCGATTTATCTGACAGAGGGAAAACTGCCGCGCATCCGCAGTGTGCAGGCCGAGCGCGGCGTCCGCCCGTGGACGGGGGCGCAGAAAAAAGAAATCATCAACAGCGCAGGAAAATAGCCGCCCAGCCAGATGCCTGCACTGCGGCGCGCAGGTTTTTTTTGAATTTTCAGGCGGCGTGCTGCTGGTTATCGGTGGTTTTGTTTTGCAGCTTGGCTTTGACGACTTGTGCCTGCTTCAGCATTTCCTGCGTCGCTTCGCAGCAAGGCATTTTGACATGCCATTGCTGGTGGGCTTCGGCGGCGCTCAGGCCTTTTTCAAGCGCCTTGCGCGCCTGATATTTTTGCCAGATTTTTTCGTGGAAATAGAACCCGCCGATTTGCGCCAGCGGCTCCAGCATCGCAACGCCAAGACCGATATGCACATCGCCGCTGACCGTCCAGCCGACCAGAAAGGCGACGATAATATGAAGAACCCCGTAAGTAGCCGTTTTTGCAAGAAGCATGATTATTCTTTCCTTTGATTACGGAAAGATATATCGCGTCGCGGCATAAAGTAAAGTGTTACTTTATAACTTTTTGAAAAAACTTATCTGTTTTGGGCGCGGGGGACCTGGACAACGTATTGTTGGGCTGAATCCCGGTGCATGTGGGCGGCATAGTCCAGCGGCACGGCAGGGGTGGAAGTCTGCGGAAACGGCATTTTTTCGGGCGTGGCGCCGCCAGTACCGATATGAACGCCGGAGATAGCGCTTTCTGTACGGGACAGGGCGGAATGCGCGAAGGCGGTACAAAGCGACGTCCATTGCTCTTTGTCCATGTGACCTTTGAGAGATTCAAGGGAGTCGAGAACGAGTTCCCCCTTGGTGCCGCGCCATGCCCAGCTTTGTGCGACGATATTACCGCTTTTTTCATCGGTGAGCGCATAGAAGCCGCCTTGGGGCGATAGAAAACCATGCACGGCGCAGTCATGCCCGTTGCCGCAGATGGACTGGCAACAGTCCGTAAATTCACCCAGCAACAGCCCGCGCACATCACCGTCGGGCAGTTTTGCAAAGGTATAACCCCGTTTGCCAAAGTCTTCGCCTGAAATACGGATGTCAGGTATATGTGTGCCCGGCTTCGCGGCATCTGCGCTGCCGTAAGTGTCTGCATAGGCCGTGGCAACTTTCAACGCGGTATTAAACTGGCTTTCGGGGCAGGGGCGGGAAAAACAAAGCGCGGCCAGCCCAGGATGCTCGGCGGCGCGTTTATAGGCATTACGGGCGACCAGCGTGACCGTTTTTGTGTAAGACCACTGGCCGTTCGGGTCTTTTGCAGGTTCTTGAATGTCTGCCGCAAATTTCAGCAGTTTTGCCATTTTAGTGCCGTGGCGCAGGATGGCGTCTGCCCATGCAGTCATGTTCATTTTGCCGGTAGGCAGGCTGTCTATAGGGTAGAGTAAATCGTGTAGAGGCTGTTTGCCCGGTTGTCCCCATTTTTCAAGGTAAGTTAATATACGCTCTGTCGAGCCGAAAAGCGCGGCGGCATGATAGGCGTAGCGATGCGCAGCCCGATGTGAATAGCCTTCCGCGACAAGCATTTCTGTGCAGTCATTAAAGGCTTTGGGTTTGTAGCGGTAGGGCGAGAGGCTTTCGATACCTTCCGGTGCACATTGATGCAACTTTTGCCAGAGTCGCCAGCCGTCTGTCTCTTTTTTGCGCAGGGGCTGGCCAAAGTTGTCAAAAAGATGGGCGCCGTTGTCTTCCAGATGAACGAGCAGTTCGATATTGTTATTATTGGCAATCAAGGCTTGAACATGTTTGTTAATCTCTACGCCTTGCCCGTGTAGAAATTTGACGATAGCTGTCTGTCCGTTTTTGACGGCGCCTATCATGGCGTCTTCTATGCTCGGTTGACATTCAGGTTGTTTGTAAAAAAAGCGGACAGCCTCAAGTGCGCCATTGGCTGCGGCGGAAACGATAGCCAACGGGTGGCGTACGCCCTTGCCGTAAAGATAATTTATAATCCCTATGTCATCGTCTTCAGCCGCTATCAGGAGTGCTTGTCTTTTTCCGTGTTCGATGTCATGCAACGGTGCCTTTTGTTGCCCCAGATTTTTGTAGGTATGGATGACCGCTTCCAGCAATCCACCCCCTGCAGCAGCAGGAAGAGAAAGTTTCGCTTTGCCATCTTGCTGTTCGTAGAGATATCTCGCCGTTTCTTTTGCCCGTCCGTTGCAAGCCTCGTGAAGTGCGTTCGGATGGGTTATCCCCTGGCTTTGTAAATACTCCACAATATGCAGATGATTATTACTTGCGGCTCTGATTACACAAGAATTGTCTTTAGCTCCGCTTTGATGCAGTTGCCGTACAGCGTCAAGGTCGCCTTCCTTGCAGGCGGCAACGAGAGCATCTGCCAGAATTCTTTTTTCGGACCTGCTGTCGTTGTTTTTGACCACTGCGGGCGGATTATATGCCGATAGCGCTGCAATGACGGTTTCGTAAGTACGCGGGGGCATGGAGGACTCGTTTGAGAGTTTGCGAAAACAATATGTAAACTATAGAACTGCCCGCCGAAACCGACAAGCGAATAATGTATATTGTTGTTTTTCAATAAAAAAGTCGCCCATCAGGCCTATGCTGAAATGGGCGACTCTGAACGGTATTTTGTCGAATTAGTACGTCCGCAGCAGGCTGCGCAGGCGGCCTTGGATGCGTACGCGGTGGGGCGGCAGGCGGATGGGCTGGTAAGCGTCGTTTTCGGGCATGAGAACGACCGAGCCCACTTCGCGGCGCAGGCGTTTCAGCGTGACTTCCTCTTCGTCCACCAGCGCAACGACGATGTCGCCGTCATTGGCGCGGTCGCACTCTTCGATAATGACGATATCGCCATCCATGATGCCGGCCTTGCTCATGGAATCCCCCTCGATAGTCAGGGCATAGCAGGGCGTATTGCCCATCATGTGAAACGGCACGCCAATCATGTCGGTTTCGTGGCGCAGCGCTTCGATGGGGCTGCCAGCGGCGATTTTGCCGTACAGCGGCACTTCGGCCATATCGCTGTTTGCTGCGGGCATCGCGGGCATGGATTGTTTGAAGTTCGGCTTCACACCGGCCTTGGGGTTTTTAATCGCGGCCACGGTGGCGGGGCTGGAAACGGAGCGCACGCCCGATGCGCTTGCGTGGAGCGCGCCAGACGCGTTTTCCGGCAGTCTTTTGACTTCAAGTGCGCGCGCTTTGTTAGGTAAACGCTCCAGAAATCCGCGCTCGACGAGCGCGTTAATCAGGCGGTGGATGCCGGATTTTGATTTGAGGTCGAGGCCTTCTTTCATTTCCTCGAACGACGGCGACAGTCCCGTGCGGGACGTGTAGTCGTGGATGAACATCAAAAGGTCACGTTGTTTCTGGGTCAGCATGGCGTTTTCGCTCCTTGCACGGGATATTCTTATTTTGTTCTATCTTTATTCCTCTTTCGTGTCAAGGGGTTTTAAAGGGGGCTTTTCGCCGCCGCCCAAAACCGTCATGATGGCGCGGCAACTTGGGGTATAGGCTGGGGGTTTAAACGTGCGTTTCCGGATTTTGATTTTTTGCGCCTTGATACTGGCGGCAGTGGCTATGGCCGCGCCTGCCGCGCGCGCGTTTGACAATGACGGTGTTATCGGCACCGACCTTTTGGCTGCTTTCAATCAGGATGATATTTACTGGAAAGATGTGCCCGCCGCCGCATCGCGCGGCGATAGCGATTCAACCTGTCACGAAGCAGCCGATGCGGCAGGCGTGATTGACAGCGGCGTGCAAAACGTCATGTCGCCACCCGATGCTTCGGGCCCTTTCGGCCCCTCTGTTGCGGCTTCGCCGCGCAAAGTATTTGTTTCTATCGTTATTGACGATGTGGGGATAGACCATAAACGCTCCGCCCGTGCGATTGATTTGCCTGCGGGCGTGACGCTGGCGTTTTTGCCCTATGCGAACAATGTCGCGGCGCAGGCTGCGCTGGCCGCGGAAAAGGGGCATGAACTGATGGTGCATTTGCCGATGGAACCGTCACGCATGACGGCGAACCCGGGGCCGGATTATCTTGGCGTCAGCCATACGGCCGAAGAACTATCGCAGCGCATCGCGCGCAATCTCGATGCCTTCAAAGGCTATAAAGGCGTCAATAACCACATGGGCAGCGCCTTTACCAAACACGCGCCCGGCCTTGCCGTTTTGATGCGCGATTTGAAAAAACGTGGCGTTTATTTTCTGGATTCAAAAACCGCGCCCGACAGCGTGGCCGAAGACATGGCCATGGCAAAAGGCATCCCGACCACGCACCGCGACGTATTTCTCGACCATTACGAAACGGCGGAGCAGGTGATGGCTGCGCTTGAAAAGACAGAGCGCATCGCGCGCGCCGGCGGCTATGCGGTCGCGATTGGCCACCCGAAGGATGTCACGCTGGATGCACTGCAAAGCTGGCTGCCCACATTGCAGGCGAAAAATATCGAACTGATACCCATGAGCGAGATGATTAAAAAACGCCACGCCGCAACCAAAGCCTATAGCGCCGCCACAACCGCTGCACCCACCGCTGTTGTGACGCCTGCGGGTATGAACGAATAAATTTTCTTAACCCGCGCTGGCCTTGGCAATCGCGATGAAATCGTCAGCCGCAAGGCTTGCGCCGCCGACCAGAACGCCGTCAACATGCGCGATGTGCAGGATTTCAGCTGCATTCGCCGCTTTGACCGAACCGCCGTAGAGCAGTTTGATTTGCGCGCCGCCGCTCGTGACTTTTTCGCTGACTTTCGCGCGGATATGCGCGTGCATCTGGCGGATATCGTCGGCCGATGCCGTTTTGCCTGTGCCAATCGCCCAGACGGGTTCGTAGGCAACGGCAGTATTTTCGGACGTGGCGGAAAGGGGGATGGATTCCGCCAGCTGCGCGGCAACCACGCTGTCGGCCTGTCCTGCCGTGCGCTCGGCATCCGTTTCGCCGACGCAGATGATGGCAACGAGCCCTGCTGCATGTGCGGCGGCGGCTTTGGCGGCAATCAGGCTGTTTGTTTCGGCGTGATACTGGCGGCGTTCCGAATGGCCGACGATGACATGGGTGCAGCCCATATCCTTGAGCATCGCAGCCGAGATATTGCCTGTATAGGCGCCGGAGGGTTCGGTATGGCAATCCTGCCCGCCGCACTGCACGGAAGAGCCTGCCAAAACATCGATAACCGCGCCAATCATGGTTGCGGGTGGACATAATACCATGTCAAAGACTGCATCCTTGGTGGCGGCGACGGCGCTGCCCAGTTGCTGCGCGCGGGCTTTGCTGTCGGCCAGAAGGCCGTTCATTTTCCAGTTACCCACAATCAGCTTGGTGGCGGACATCGGCGGCTCCTTTGATTTTTTTGAATAATTTTCTGTTTGGCGTCTTGACATCTTGGCGAAAAAGCTGTGGATTATCAAGGAATTTTACAGGAGAACCCGCGTATGTTGCGTGCAATGCGAACCGGCAAGCAGTCGGTGCTTATCAAAGGCTTTTTTCTTTTCCTTCTGGCGCTGGCCGGCGGCGGCCTTGTGATGATGGACGTGCAGGGTGTTTTCAACCGCAGCGTGCCCAAGGCAACGCTGGCGACGATTGACGGCGAAAAACTTTCGACCACTGAATTCGACCGTATTGTGCAAAGCGCGATTTCGCAGCAACGCATTTCGCAGGCTGACGCTTACCAAAGCGGCCTGCCGCAGCAATTGCTCGACCAGGAAATCAACGCGCGTATTTTCAGCCGCGCCGCCCGCGATGCGGGGCTGGTGGTTGATAACCGCACTGCCGCGCAATATGTGCATGGCGCGTTTATCCAGCCGCTGGTATCGCAGGGCGTGAGCGAACAGGATGCGCTGCAATATATCCTGCGCTCCTCCGGCTTGAGCGAGGCGCAGCTGCTGGCCAGCGTGCGCAGCCAGATTGCCGCTGAAAACCTGCTGAAGGCGGTTTCTTACGGTGCCTATGCGCCGAAGCGTCTGGTCGAAGATGCACTGAAATTCCGCTACGAAGCCCGCCGCGCCGAATATTTCACGCTGGGGCTCAAGGAAATCGGCACCGTGGCGGAGCCGACGGAAGAGGATTTGAAAAAACATTACGAAGCCACCAAGAGCCGCTATATGCAGCCTGAGGTGCGCGCGCTTTCCGCTGTCGTTCTGGATGGCCCGTCGCTGGGCGTCAATCCGGAAGTGACGGATGAAGAGCTGCTGGCATGGTTCGACGAACATAAACGCGACTACGGCACGCCGGAAGAGCGCCAGATTGAACAGCTGGTCGTGGATGACGAAGCCACGGCGAACAAAGTGCGCGATGCCGCGATGGCTGCGGGCAAAGACCTCAAAAAAGGCATTGCCGCGCTTAAGGATGTCACGGCCAATGTGGTCGGCGGTACCTATAGCGAAGACGATATCGCGGAAGAACTTGCCGCCGCTGCGTTCAAGGACACGGCCGTGGGCGATATTTCCAAACCCGTCAAAAGCGATTTTGGCTGGCACATCGTGCGCGTGGTCAAGGTCATCAAGCCCGGCACGTCCAAAAAATTCGAAGACGTGCGCGCGGAAATTTCAAAACGTGTGAAGGCTGAAAAAGGCGCGGATGCGCTTTACGAAGTCATCAACCGTATTGACGACGCGCTGGCCGGACACCAGACGACGCTGGAGCAACTGGCCCAGGAATACAAACTGACCCCCATGGCCATCGAAGGCGTGGACGCCAGCGGCTTTACGCGTGACGGCCGCAAGGCTGATTTGGACAAGCTGCCCAAGGCGGAAAAAGTAATTGAATCCGCTTTTGCGCTGAAACAGGAAGGCGACGTGAGCGCGCTTATCGAAGCGGATGACGGCTCTTTCGTTGTTGTATCCGTCAGCAAGCTGACGCCGGCGGAGGCAAAACCCTTTGACGCCGTGCGCCGCGACGTGACGCAGCATTGGAAAGCCGAGCGTAAAAACGCCCTGCTGGATGAAAAAGCCGCGCAGGTCATGGAACGCCTGAACATGGGCGAGAATTTCGACGCCGTGGCGAAATCTTTCGGAAAGACACTCGCACGCAGCGAATTCCTGCGCCGCGATAGCGATGCGGGCAAGGCGCCGCTTGGCCGCGGGATGATACCCGCGCTGTTCTCGATTGAAAAATCGGGGCAGGCGACGACGGTGCGCGGCGAAGACACGCTGTCTTTCGTGCGTGTGGCCGAACGCCGCACCGAAACGCCGAAGGAAAGCGCAGAGGGCGAGGCGAAGATGCTGCAGCAAGGTCTCAGCCGTGCCCTGCAAGGCGATATTATCGAGCAATATCGCAAAGGCCTGATGTCGGAATACGGCGTCAAAGTGAACCGCGAGATACTCGAGTCCACTTACGACCCTGCGAAAACGGAGTAAATCCGGTCGCAAAGAGCGCTTTTTTCGCAAGCCTTTCAGGCAGATGAAAGCGTTCAAAAACCGCTGGCTTTTTGGCGGGAAGGGATTTAAAACCATGTCTGGAAACGCGGTTTGCGTTTTCATAACTATTGAACCGGAGATTTGCCGTCCATGCAAGAAGTCCTGCTGGTCATTCACCTGATTGTCGCGCTTGGCATCATTGCCGTTGTGCTGCTGCAACCGTCCGAAAGCGGCGGGTTTAGCGGTAATTCCGGTTCTATGTCGAACCTGATGGCGCCGCGCCGCACCGCCGATGCGCTGACGCGCGTGACAACCATTCTGGCCGGCCTGTTTTTCTGCACCAGTCTTTTGCTTGCCATCACGGCCAGCAGCCGTCCGAAGGCCGAAGGCATCCTTGAGATGGGTGCGCAAAAACCCGCTGCCATCGAAAAGGCCGAAAAATCCGAAGCCGCACCTGCGGACGTAGCGCCGGAAGAAAAAGCCGCTGTGGAAACGCCCGAAGAGCCGGCGACACCGAAAGCGCCCATCGGACAATAAAGCATCGAACAGGGGGAGAAGTTGATGCCACGCTATATCTTCATCACGGGCGGGGTCGTCTCCTCCCTTGGCAAGGGTTTGGCCTCAGCCGCGCTCGGGTCTGTGCTTCAGGCGCGCGGGTTCAAGGTGCGCCTGCGCAAGCTTGACCCTTATCTCAACGTCGATCCGGGCACTATGAGCCCGTATGAACATGGCGAGTGCTATGTCACCGATGACGGCGCGGAAACCGACCTCGACCTCGGCCACTATGAACGCTTCACCGGCGTTGCCGCGCGCAAGACGGATAACGTCACCACCGGAAAAATCTACTGGAACGTCCTGACGAAAGAACGCCGCGGCGATTACCTCGGCGGGACGGTGCAGGTTATTCCGCACATCACCAACGAAATTAAAGATTTCATCCAGAGCGATAACGGCGATGCTGATTTCGTGCTGTGCGAAGTCGGCGGCACGGTGGGCGATATCGAAAGCCTGCCGTTCCTCGAAGCTATCCGCCAGTTCGGCAACGAAGTCGGCCTTAAAAACGCGCTGTTCATTCATGTCACCCTGATGCCCTATATCAAAACGGCGGGTGAGCTGAAAACCAAACCGACCCAGCACTCGGTGAAGGAGCTTTTGTCGGTCGGTATCCAGCCGTCGATTTTGCTCATCCGCGCCGACCGCGAAATCCCGAAGGAAGAGCGCCGCAAAATCGCGCTGTTCTGCAATATTCTGCCGGAGCGTGTTATTCCCGCGCTTGACGTGCCGAGCATCTATCAGGTGCCTGTCAGCTATCACGGCGAAGGCCTTGATGAACAGGTATTGAAATATTTCGATTTGAGCGCGCCCGCGCCCGACCTGTCGAAGTGGATGGAGATTTTGCACAAAATCCAGCATCCGGAAGGCGAAGTGACGATTGGTGTTGTGGGCAAATATACCTCGCTGCTCGACAGCTACAAATCCTTGTCCGAGGCGCTGACGCATGGCGGCTTTGCCAATAACGTCAAAGTCAATCTGTCGTGGCTGAATGCCGAGATTTTTGAAAAAGACGACAACCTGCATTTGCTTGAAAACGTGCATGGCATTCTGGTGCCGGGCGGTTTTGGCGAGCGGGGGACGGAAGGAAAAATCCGCGCCGTGCAATTCGCGCGCGAACGCAATATTCCGTACTTCGGCATTTGCCTGGGCATGCAGATGGCGGTTATCGAGACCGCGCGCAACCGCGCAGGACTGAACGATGCGGGTTCGACCGAATTCGGCAAATGCGGCAACCCTGTCGTCGGCCTGATGACGGAATGGAACAAAGAAGGCGAAACAGAACGCCGCAACGAAGCGGGCAACATGGGCGGCACCATGCGCCTTGGCGCCTATCCGGCCAAACTCGCGGCGGGTTCGCGTGTGGCGGAGATTTACGGCGCGACGGAAATTTCCGAACGCCACCGCCACCGCTACGAAGTCAACACGACCTACAAACAGCAGCTGGAAGGTGCGGGGCTTGTTTTCTCCGGCATGTCGCCCGACGGCAAGCTGCCGGAAATCGTCGAAATTAAAGACCATCCGTGGTTTGTCGGCGTGCAGTTCCACCCCGAACTGAAATCCAAACCGTTTGAACCGCACCCGCTGTTCACATCATTTATCAAGGCGGCGGTTGAAAAATCGCGCCTGGTCTAACGATGTGGCGGGCGGCTGTTTTTGGCTTTCTGATGCTGGCATCCCTGCCGGCGGCGGTTGAGGCTGGGGGCTTTGATGCGGCGCGCCTTGTTGCCGCTGCCGAAGCGCAAACGGCCTATACCAAAACCTATGACCCCGCATACCGGAAAATTCCGTATCCGAACGGGGATGTGCCGGTTGAAACGGGCGTTTGTTCCGATGTCGTTATCCGCGCTTACCGCGCGCTTGGTATTGATTTGCAGCAGCGCGTGCATGAAGACATGAAACGGCATTTCGCGCTTTACCCCAAAACATGGGGGCTCAGCCGTCCCGATACAAATATCGACCATCGCCGCGTGCCGAACTTGCAGGTGTTTTTCAAGCGCCACGGCGAAAGCCTGCCTGTAACAGACAAAGCTGCAGATTATTTGCCCGGCGATATCGTGACGTGGAATCTGGCCGCGCCGCAAAAAATGATACCGCATATCGGCATCGTCAGCGCGCAGCAAAGCGCAGACGGCGCAAGGCCGCTTGTCGTGCACAACATCGGCAGCGGCACAAAAACCGAAGATATTCTATTCAGCTACAAAATCACCGGCCATTACAGATATGCGCCGCAATAGCCTGCCGGGCGTCAGGGCGTCGGCGGCGTGCTAGGCGGCGATGGCGGGTTCACTTTTTTTTTATGCCGCTCGATGCCTTCTTCAATCATTTTCTTGGCTTCGTTGACATCGCCCCAGCCGTGGACTTTCACCCATTTGCCGGGTTCCAGTTCTTTGTAACGTTCAAAGAAATGCTCGATGCGCTTGCGTTTGGATTCCGGAATGTCGGTATAGTTTTTAATATCTGCAAATTCAGGGTCGAGTTTGGTGATGGGCACTGCGATGATTTTTTCATCGCCGCCGGCCTCGTCTTCCATTTTCAGAACGCCGACAGGACGCACGGCCACAACCGCACCCGGCACAACGGGGATGGAGCCGATAATCAGCACATCCACCGGGTCGCCGTCATCTGACAGCGTGTGGGGGATATAACCGTAGTTTCCCGGATATTGCATGGCGACGTGCAGAAAACGGTCCACCATCGGGGCGCCGCTTTCTTTGTCGATTTCATACTTCACCGGCGCGCCGCCGACGGGGTTTTCGACGATAACGTTCACTTCGTCAGGCGGGTTTTTACCGATGGAGATTTTATCGAGAAACATAGATAGGGATTCCTGTGTGCTTTTATTGTTTTCGGGAATCCTAACATATATTGCAGTGCAATAAAACAGGCGGCAGAGGTTTTATGCCCTGCCGCCTGCATATTTTTTCAGAAATTCCGCCGTTTAAGCGTTTTTGAGCTTTCAGGCGCGTTTTTTCTTTTTGCCGCCATCCACGCTGCGCAGCGCGGGTTTTTTGCGGGAAAGGCTTTTCACGCTGTCGCGGCCAGCAAAGCAGCCGGAAGGCCCAAGCTGCTCTTCGATGCGGATAAGCTGGTTGTACTTGGCGATACGGTCAGAGCGCGACAGGGAGCCTGTCTTGATTTGCCCCGCATTGGTCGCAACGGCGAGGTCGGCAATGGTGCTGTCCTCGGTCTCGCCCGAGCGGTGGGAGAATACGACGCCAAAACCGGCCTTTTGTGCGGTCTGGACGGCATTCAGTGTCTCGCTGAGGGTGCCAATCTGGTTCACCTTGATAAGAATGGCGTTGGCGGCTTTTTGCTCGATACCCTGTTTCAGGCGGGTGGCGTTGGTGACGAACAGGTCGTCACCGACCAGTTGTACTTTGTCGCCAAGGCGCGCGGTCAGTTCAATCCAGCCTGCCCAGTCGTCTTCGGCCATGCCGTCTTCGATGGATACGATGGGGAATTTGCCAACCAGCTTTTCGTAGAAGGCTATCATTTGTTCGCTATCAAGTGTTTTTCCTTCGCCTTCAAGGTGATATTTGTTTTTCTTGAAAAATTCAGTTGCTGCGACGTCCAGCGCCAGAACGATGTCGCTGCCGGCTTTGTAGCCTGCTGCGTCAATGGCTTTCATAATAAAATCAAGGCCTTGTTCTGTGCTTTTAAAGTTAGGTGCGAAGCCGCCTTCGTCGCCGACGGCTGTATTGAAACCACTATCTGAAAGAAGTTTTTTAAGGCTATGAAATACTTCAGAACCCATGCGGATGCTTTCGGCGCTGCTCTCGGCCGATACGGGCATAATCATGAATTCCTGAAAGTCGATGGAGTTATCGGCATGCGCGCCGCCATTGATGATGTTCATCATAGGCGTCGGCAGCAAATGGGCGAAGGTGCCGCCGACATAGCGGTAGAGCGGCAGGTCAAGCTCGGCCGCTGCCGCGTGCGCGGTCGCAAGGCTCACGCCCAGAATGGCGTTGGCGCCAAGGCGCGCCTTGTTCGGCGTACCGTCGAGGTCGATGAGCAACTCGTCAATCAGGGTCTGCTCGGTCGCATCGATACCGGCGAGGGATTCAAAAATTTCCGTATTAACTGCCTCAACGGCTTTTTGTACGCCTTTGCCGTGGTAGCGTTTTTTGTCGCCATCACGTTTTTCGACGGCTTCATGCGCGCCGGTCGATGCGCCCGAGGGCACGGCGGCGCGGCCGACGACGCCGCTTTCCAGCACGACGTCCACTTCCACGGTGGGGTTGCCGCGGCTGTCCAGAATTTCGCGGCCGACGATATCGACGATGGCGGTCATAGGATAATCTCCCTTGGGGTGTTGCGCTAAAATCTCGCGCCGAGAATAGCGGTTTTTGTTCAAGCCTGCAAAGGCATTTGCGGGGCGTAAGGTGCGCCGAAAAGAGGGGCTGCATCGGCGGCGGGCTGTGCTATATGTTGAGGCAAGTGGGAGGCCTTCTAATTATGGTATTCAGCCGTTTTGCCGTTTTCGTTTTTTGCGCGCTTCTGTGGGCGGCGCCAGCCCATGCTTTTGAAACCGAAGCGCAGGAGCCGAGCCAGATTGCCGCGCTCAAAGCCTCCGGCGAAGCTTTCATGCCGATTGCAAAAGATTTTGGCTGCCCCGTTTTCACCTGGGCCGGATTTAACGACAAGGCATTCCGCACCGCGCAGCTGGAATATACGCCCGAAGGGCATGATGTCAAAAACTGGACACGTCTGCAAACCACGACGGTCTATGCACTGACCGGCCGTGCGGACGCTGACACCGAAATCATGACGGGGCTCGCGCAGCTGCTGGTCGGCAATTACAAAAAAAGCGCCGAGGTTATCGACCTGCAATATTTTGAAAACGGCATTGGCGAGCCTGCGTTCTATATAGAATACAAAATCGGCGAAGGCGATGCGCGCGAACACAATGCGGGCGTTTTTATGCGCACGTCGAACAAGGCCGCGGCCTTCATGCAAATTCAGGCGCGCAAGGGCGAATTGCCGCGCAAGGATACCTATATTCTTTTGGGTTATCTGGGGATGGCGCCCAAAGGGGCGGATGTCAAACGTGCGGCGGCTCCGGAAACGAAAGATAAAGAACCATCTATCGCCCTGCCGCGCCGCAAACCGGTATTGCCTGCCGCCGCCGCTACTGTGGATGCGGATATGCCTGCTTTGCCGGATATTTCGCAGCTGCCCGCCATACCGTCTATTCCCGCGATGCCTGTGTTGCCATCGGGGTTGAATGCGCCGTAATCAAGGCGCGGGCGGTTTTGCCTGTGCTTTCGGTGCCGCGGATTTTTTACGCAGCGGCTTCATGATATTTGCAAAAGCGGATTTCAGGTTTCCGGCCTGAAGGCGCGAAGGCTTGGCTGCATCATCGATGCTGCGCGCAGGCGGTTGCTGCGGGCTTTGCTCTTTTTTGGGCAGAAGGGCGGCGAGCGCTTTGACAGGCTCCACAAACAAAGCCTTCGCTGCGGAGTAACCGACAATCGCAAGGCCGAGCGGCACGGCTGCGCCTTCGCTTTTCAGCGCTTTCAGTGTTGATTTGATGCCGACATAACCGATGTAGCCAAGAACCGCGACGCCTGTCAGGGCGAGGGGGATACCCAATCCGCCCGCAACCGCACCTGCCGCACCCATGCCAAGAACGCCGCCGATAGTGCCGCCGCCATAACCGATAGCGCCCGTCAGCGCGCCGGTAACAGCGCAAGCGTAAACGCCGACGTTGAAGATTTTGCTGCGGGTCATGTCCATATTCGTATCGCCCATATCAAAATCTCCTGCCGTTTATTGGGGGATTATCAGGCCGCTTTTTGCGCCCGGCTATAGGCTTCGGGTTTGATAAGGCGGTCGATGGCGACAAGCTGGCTCAGGATGCCTTCAAGCTCGGACAGCTTCACCATGTTGGGGCCGTCGGACGGCGCCTTGTCGGGGTCCTGATGCGTTTCCATGAAAATGGCTGCGCAGCCGATGGCCAGCGCGGCGCGCGCCAGCGGCGGCACCATGCGGCGGTCACCGCCCGAAGACGTACCCGCGCCGCCCGGCTGCTGCACGGAATGCGTGGCGTCGAAAACGACAGGCAGGCCGGTTTCGGCCATGATGGGCAGGGCGCGCATGTCGTTGACCAGCGTGTTATAGCCAAAGGTGACGCCGCGTTCACACAGCATCACATTCGGGTTGCCACTTTCGATGATTTTAGCCGCGACGTTTTTCATGTCCCACGGTGCAAGAAACTGGCCTTTTTTCACGTTAATCGGCTTGCCGGTTTTTGCGGCGGCGACCAAAAGGTCGGTCTGGCGGCACAAAAATGCGGGGATTTGCAGCACGTCCACAGACGGCGCGACAACGGCGCATTGTTCCGCCGTGTGAATGTCGGTGATGACGGGCAGATTCATTTTGCTGCGGATTTCTTCGAATACCGGCAGGCCGTTTTCAAGCCCGATGCCGCGCTGGCCTTTCAGCGACGTGCGGTTGGCTTTGTCGAACGAAGATTTATAGATAAGCGGGATGCCCAGCTTGCCCGTGATTTCCTTGATGGCGCCGCACATGTCGAACGCGTGGTCGCGGCTTTCCATCTGGCAGGGGCCCGCAATCAGAACGAAGGGCAGGTCGTTGCCCATTTTCAGGTTGCCGATGGAAATATGGTGCTGTGCGGGTGCGGCGGTCATGCGCGAAAAAGCCTTTCAATAAAGGAAAAATCTGTTTTCGCCCTGAATGTAAAGCGCGCGGCGTCACTGTCAATATGTATTTTCGAATGGTGCAGCGGGGCGGCGAGTGATAAATCATTGAATCAAAGCCTTTTTAGTTGACGTTATGACTCGTCTGTGATTCCATGGAAAGTATGAGAGCGCCGCATAAACAGCCCCAAAAACCGAAATCGATTTCCCGCAGTCTGGTAACCATCCTCAGCTTCGGCCTGTTTTTGTATTTCGGCTACCATCTCGTGCATGGCGACCGCGGCTATTTTGCGCGTAAAGGTCTGGACATCAAACTGGTGACGGCGGAACAAAAACTTGCCCAGAAAAAGGCTGACCGCGAAGACCTCGAAAACCGCGTGCGGCTGATGCGCCCTGAAAGCCTCGACCTCGACCTGCTGGACGAGCGGGTGCGGGTGGTTCTGGGCTATATGAAGCCCGAAGAGCGCGTGATTGTACAAAGCCGCCTGAAATAATCTTTCTGTTATTATTTATGTGAAACACAAAACGCGCCAAAAGTGACGGCTGCGCTTGCAAAGCTGCGGCCAAAAGATTAATTAAGGGGGTCTATTTCAACCGCATAAAGAGGCTCCCCCGTGGCAAGCACCCCTACATCCGGCAAGGCTAAACTGGAGACGGTCAAATCGCCGTCCAACATCGCATCGCCGGAACAGATGCTCGAATATTTCAAGGACATGCTCCTTATCCGCCGTTTTGAAGAAAAGGCCGGCCAGCTTTACGGCATGGGTCTTATCGGCGGTTTCTGCCACCTTTATATCGGGCAGGAAGCTGTGGTTGTCGGTATGCAGTCCGCGCTGCAGCCGCAAGACACCGTCATCACCGCTTACCGCGACCACGGCCACATGCTGGCCTGCGGCATGTCCGCAAACGGCGTCATGGCCGAACTGGCGGGTCGCAAGGGCGGTTATTCACGCGGCAAGGGTGGCTCCATGCACATGTTCAGCCGCGAAAAGGGTTTCTATGGCGGCCATGGTATCGTGGGCGCGACGGGGCCGCTCGGTGCAGGTCTGGCTTTTGCGCATAAATACAAGGGCGACAACGGCGTTTGCACGGCTTACTACGGCGACGGCGCTGCGAACCAGGGGCAGATTTACGAAGCCTATAACATGGCGTCGCTGTGGAAACTGCCGGTGATTTTCGTCATCGAAAACAACAAATACGGTATGGGCACCAGCCAGACGCGTCACGCGGCGGGCGTGCTGTATAAACGTGGCGAAGGCTATGACATTCCGGGCGAAAAAGTCGATGGTATGGATGTGCTGACGGTACGCGCCGCCGCGTTGAAAGCGGTCGAATACGTCCGCAGCGGCAACGGCCCCTATATTCTCGAATTCGATACCTACCGCTACCGCGGCCACTCGATGTCTGACCCGGGCAAATACCGCTCGAAAGAAGAAGTCGAGATGATGAAAGAAAACCACGACCCCATCGAACAAATCCGCAAGGCTATTCTGGCCACGGGCAAGTTCGCCGAGGATGATTTCAAAAAAATCGAAAAAGACGTGAAGGCGGTTGTGAATGAATCCGCCGAATTCGCGCAGCAAAGCCCCGAGCCGGACCCGTCCGAGCTTTGGACCGACATTCTGGTGGAGGGTTAATCCATGTCCATTCAAATCCTGATGCCCGCACTGTCCCCGACCATGACCGAAGGCAAACTTGCCAAATGGGTCAAGAAAGAGGGCGACAAAATCAAAGCCGGCGATGTTATCGCCGAAATTGAAACCGACAAGGCGACGATGGAAGTCGAAGCCGTTGACGAAGGCGTGATTGGCAAAATCCTCGTGGCCGAAGGCACCGATGGCGTTGCTGTCAATACGCCGATTGCCGTGCTGCTCGAAGACGGCGAAAGTGCTGTGGATATTTCCACCGCTGCATCGGCTGCGCCGGCACCGAAGGCCGCGCATGAAGATGCGCCTTTCGTCAATCCGTCCTGCCTGCCCACGCAAACGCCCGCGCAGCCTGCTGCCGCCGCGCCTGCTGCGGAAAAGGAATGGACGGGTCCGACCGTCAGCGTCACCGTACGCGAAGCACTGCGCGACGCCATGGCCGAAGAAATGCGCCGCGATGGCGAAGTTTTCGTCATGGGTGAAGAAGTCGCCGAATATCAGGGCGCGTATAAAGTCACCCAGGGCCTTTTGCAGGAATTCGGCGACAAACGCGTGATTGATACGCCGATTACCGAATACGGCTTTGCTGGTATCGCAGTTGGTGCGGCCTTTGCCGGTCTGAAACCTGTCACGGAATTCATGACGTGGAACTTCGCCATGCAGGCGATTGACCACATCATCAACTCCGCCGGCAAAACGCTTTACATGGCGGGCGGCCAGCTGGGTTGCCCCATCGTGTTCCGCGGGCCGAACGGCGCGGCGTCGCGCGTGGGTGCGCAGCACTCCCAGTGCTTTGCATCGTGGTACGCGCATTGCCCGGGTTTGAAAGTGATTGCGCCCTGGTCTTCGGCGGATGCGAAAGGGCTTCTCAAAGCCGCTATCCGCGACCCGAACCCCGTTGTGTTCCTTGAAAACGAAATCATGTACGGACAGTCTTTCGACGTTCCGGCCGACCCCGATTTCATCCTGCCCATCGGCAAGGCGAAAATCGAACGCGCGGGCACCGATGTCACCATCACGGCCTTCAGCCGTATGGTCGGCGTCGCGCTGCAAGCGGCGGAAAAACTGGCCGCACAAGGCATCAGCGCGGAGGTTATCAACCTGCGCACGCTGCGCCCGCTGGATACGGCAACGATTGTCGAATCCGTCAAGAAAACCAACCGCCTGATTTCTGTCGAAGAAGGCTGGCCGTATGCGGGTATGGGCTCCGAAATGGCGGCGCTGATGATGGAACAGTGCTTCGATTACCTCGACGCGCCCGTCGTGCGTGTGCATGGCGCGGATGTGCCGATGCCCTATGCCGCGAACCTTGAAAAGCTCGCGCTGCCGCAGGAAGAACATATCATCGACGCCGCGAAGAAGGTGACCTATGCCGCATAATGTCCTGATGCCCGCCCTGTCGCCGACGATGACCGAAGGCAAGCTTGCCAAGTGGGTCAAAAAAGAAGGCGATAAAGTCAAAGCCGGCGACGTGATTGCCGAGATTGAAACCGACAAGGCAACGATGGAAGTCGAAGCGGTCGATGAGGGCGTGCTTGCCAAAATCGTCGTGCCCGCGGGCACGGACGGCGTGAAGGTCAACAGCCTGATTGCGATGCTTCTGGAAGAGGGCGAAGACGCATCCGCCCTTGCCAAAGCGCCCGCTGCCGCCGCGCCGAAAACGGTAACGCCCGCCAACCAGCCCGCGGCGGAGGCTGCAAAGCCCGCCCCCGCGATGGCGGTTGCAACGCCCGCGCAAGCCAAATCTGCCGGCCGCGTTTTTGCAAGCCCGCTTGCCAAACGCATCGCCAAGGAAAAAGGCATCGACCTGTCCGCCGTCAAGGGCTCCGGCCCGCATGGCCGTATCGTCAAAGCCGACCTTGATAAAGCGCCCGCAGGCGCAGCTGCGCCCAAGGCAGCGGCATCGGGCGGCAGCTTTACGCCTGCCGCATCGTCTGTCAACGCGCAGGCGCTCGCCGATGCTTACGGCATTCCCTATACGCTCACGCCCAATTCCGGCGTGCGTAAAGTTATTGCCCGCCGCCTGTCTGAATCCAAACAGACCGTGCCGCATTTCTACCTGACGGTGGATTGCGAACTGGATGCGCTGCTTGTGCTGCGCAAACAGCTGAACGACAGCATGGACGGGCTTAAAATCTCGGTGAATGATTTCATCATCAAGGCAACGGCCGTGGCGCTGCAAAAATTCCCTGCGGCCAACGTGTCGTGGACGGATGATAACATTGTGCAGTACACGCGCGCGGACGTATCCGTCGCTGTCTCAACGCCGAACGGTTTGATTACGCCGATTATCGTCGATGCCGCGAACAAGAGCCTCAAAGTCATTTCGTCTGAAATGAAAGACCTCGGCGCGCGCGCGAAGGAAGGCAAGCTGAAACCGCAGGAATTCCAGGGCGGGACGATTTCCGTGTCCAACCTCGGCATGTTCGGCATCAGCCAGTTCTCCGCCATCATCAATCCGCCGCAGGCAGCCATTCTGGCCGTCGGTGCGGGTGAGGAGCGGGTGATTGCCAAGGCAGGCCAGATGAAAATCGCCAACGTCATGACCGTCACGGCGTCTTTCGACCACCGTGCGATTGACGGTGCCGTCGGCGCGGAATACCTGCAGGTATTCAAAAAACTCATCGAAAACCCGATGGGTCTGCTGCTGTAATTTTTCAAAACCGGCGCGTGCCGCTGGTATCGAGAAGGTGTGAACATGTCCGAACAAAATTTCGACGTTGTCGTTGTCGGCGGCGGGCCCGGTGGTTATGTGGCCGCCATTCGCGCGGCGCAGCTGGGCTTCAGCACGGCGATTGTGGAGCGCGAGCATCTGGGCGGTATCTGCCTGAACTGGGGCTGCATCCCGACCAAGGCGTTGTTGCGCTCGGCCGAAATAAACAGCCTCATTCAACATGCCGACCAGTACGGTTTTAAAATCGACAGCTACAGCTTCGATTTCAAAAAAATCATCGAACGTTCGCGCAAAGTCGCCGCGCAGCTTTCGGGCGGCATCAAGCACCTGATGAAGAAAAACAAGGTCACGGTTTTTGACGGCCACGGCAAATTGCTGGGCAAAGGCCGCCTTGATGTAACCAAAGACGGCAAGAATGTCGCGACAATTGCGGCAAAACATATTGTTCTGGCCACAGGCGCACGCGCGCGCGTGCTGCCGGGGCTGGAGCCGGATGGCAAACTGGTCTGGACGTATAAAGAAGCCATGAACCCCGAAGCCATGCCGAAATCTGTTTTGGTCGTCGGCTCCGGTGCTATCGGTATCGAATTTGCAAGCTTCTATCGCCAGCTGGGCGCGGACGTGACGGTGGTCGAGGTGATGGACCACGTGATGCCGGTGGAAGACGCCGAAATTTCCGCGATTGCCCGCAAGCAGTTTGAAAAGCAGGGCATGAAAATCATGACGGGCGCGAAGGTCGTTAAACTCGACCGCGGCGCAAACGATGTGACAGTGCATGTCGAAGCGGGCGGCAAGACGGAGCAGATTAAAGTCGAACGCGTCATTTCCGCTGTCGGCATCGTCGCCAATACAGAAAACATCGGCGTTGAGAATACAAAGGTTAAACTCGACCGCGGCCATATTGTCGTCAACGAATGGCTGCAAACGGACGAGCCGGGCGTTTACGCCATCGGCGATTGCGTGCCCGGCCCGTGGCTGGCGCACAAGGCAAGCCATGAAGGTGTTATTTGCATCGAGAAAATCAAAGGCCTGCCCGATGTGCATCCGATGAAGCGCGAGAATATTCCGGGCTGCACCTATTGCACGCCGCAGGTGGCGTCCGTCGGTTTGACCGAGGCGAAGGCGAAAGAAAAAGGCTATGACGTCAAAGTCGGTCGCTTCCCCTTCATCGGCAACGGCAAGGCCGTGGCGCTGGGCGAGACGGACGGCATGATTAAAACCGTTTTCGATGCGAAGACGGGCGAACTTCTGGGCGCACACATGGTCGGCCCCGAAGTGACCGAAATGATTCAGGGATATGTCGTTGGCAAAACGATGGAAACGACGGAACTTGACCTGATGCACACGATTTTCCCGCATCCCACAATCAGCGAAGCGATGCACGAATCCGTGCTCGACGCGTATGGAAAGGCTTTGCACATATAATGACAAAGGAAACCGAAAAATCCTGCTGCGGCGGCAAGCCGTCTTGCGACACCAAAGTGGCCGAAGTTAAAACCGCGGGCGGTTGCTGCGATACGAAGGGCGATTGCGGCACCAAGAGCGGCTGTGGCTGCGGTGCCAAAAAATGCCTGTGCGGCAAAACATCCTGCTGCTGCCGTGCGCTGTGCCGCGTTCTGGCTATCGCGTTGATTGCCGGCCTGGCCTGGTTCAGCTGGCAGGCGCATACGAAAACGACGGCGGTATGTCTGGCGCTTGCTGCCAGCGACAAGGTGCCGGCTATCGCAGCGCCCGATGCGTCGATGCAAGGCGAGGTTGACGAGCTGCAAGACAAAGTCGTCGAAAACGCACAAGAACAAAAAAGCATTGAAGGCCAGTACATCATTCATCTTCAGGCAACGCTGGCCGTTGTCAAAAATGCTGCGGGGTGTCCTTAAGGCATCATGAACGGCTTTTCCGCGATTATCTGGGACTGTGACGGCGTACTGATTGACAGCGAAGTGATTGCCTGCGGCGTGATGCTCGACCATTTCGCCGCGCTTGGCTATAACATGACGCTGGAAAATTTTATTATCCGCTTCATGGGGAAAAATTTCCGCCGCATCTGCGCCGAAATCGCGGAGGAAAGCGGTATCGATATTCGCGCCGGTTTCGACGAAGCCGCATACAAGGCAGAACAATACGAAGCGTTTGAAAAGCGTTTGCAGGCAACGCCCGGCGTGCATGAATTTTTGCAAGGCTGCAAAGTGCCCGTCGCTGTCGCATCGGGCAGCGAGCTTGCACGGCTGCACCTGACGCTGGACGTGACGGCGCTGCGCGGCTTTTTCGGCTCTCACATCTACAGTGCCGATATGGTGCGGAATGGAAAGCCCGCGCCGGATATTTTCCTGCATGCGGCGAAGCAGCTGCGCTGCGCGCCGGAAACCTGCCTTGTTATCGAAGATGGCATTCACGGCATCCACGGCGCGAAGGCGGCGGGGATGGAGGTATGGGCCTATCTGGGCGGCAGTCACATGACGCCAAAGGCGCGCGAAGCCGTGCTGGCCGCGAAACCGAACCGCAGTTTCAGTACCATGCGCGAACTGGCCGCCGCTTTTCACGCACGGCAGGAACAGGGATTGACTGCAAAAGCGGTATGATTATGTGAATGATTGTGGGCTTGGGCAAAATAATGTTTGCCCTTTTTACAGATAGTCCTAGATTAACCGCGTAAAAAGGACAGATTGAGCGTCATGGAACAAGATACGCCGCAGGGCGAAAACGCCCCCGAAAAGAAAAAATCCGAACACCGGCACCCCGAAAAGCGCAACCGGCCGGATACGCCCGTGCTGCGCAAGCCGGAATGGATACGCGTCAAGGCGCCGACATCGCCCGAATATCACGAAACCACCAAGCTGATGCGCAATCTGAAACTTGCGACGGTCTGCGAAGAGGCGGCCTGCCCGAACATCGGGGAGTGCTGGAAACAGAAACATGCGACATTTATGATTTTGGGGGCAACCTGCACGCGTGCTTGCTCTTTCTGCAACGTCGCCACGGGCATCCCCGATAAGCTCGACCCGTTCGAGGCGGCGCGCGTTGCCATTGGCGTGCAAAAACTCGGCCTTAAGCACGTTGTGGTCACGTCGGTTGACCGCGACGACCTCGAAGACGGCGGGGCAGAGCAATTCGTCAAGACTATCAACGAAATCCACCGCCTGTCGCCCGGTACCACGGTCGAGATTCTGACGCCGGATTTCAAGGACAAGGAAGGCGCTATCGAGGCGATTGTCGCTGCGCGCCCTGACGTGTTCAACCACAACCTTGAAACCGTGCCGCGTTTGTATCCGACTATCCGTCCGGGCTCGCGCTATTTCACGTCGCTGGAGCTTTTGAACCGCGTCAAGAAAATCGACCCGACGATTTTCACCAAATCCGGCATCATGGTCGGCCTTGGCGAGACGAAAACCGAAATCATGCAGGTCATGGACGACCTGCGCGCGGCTGACGTCGATTTCCTGACCATTGGCCAGTATTTGCAGCCGACGACCAAACACGCCGCCGTCGAAAAATTCGTGACGCCGGAAGA
>DDBY01000042.1 GCA_002334985.1 Micavibrio sp. UBA2020 | reverse complement strand
GGGGCGCGCGGGGTTGCGCAGCGTCGCGGGCGGGGTTGCGGCCGTTGCGGGACGCGTTGCATCGTTATCGGTGTCCGGCTGTTCAACGGGGCGCTGCGGCACGCTGCCCGGTACCAGCCCTTCATAGCCCGGCGGCTGGTCTGCACCGCCGCGGTTGCTGCTGCCGCGATTGCCCGGCTGGGTGGGCGCAAGAAGTCCATCATACCCTTCGGATGTCGAAGAGCCGGACATCAGCCCGTCGTAAGCCGTCGCCATTTTCGGCGCAGCGGGCGCACAAAAAACAGCAAGCCCGAGGGCGGCGGCAAAATAAACAGCGGGTTTCATGTCGGCATTCTCCCTGTCCGGTCTCTTCAAATTCTGTGCGTGGCCATCATCGATACCCGCGCGGTGGCGGCGGCGAAGTCTTTGATACGGCGCAGCATCGGCGCAAAATCTTTTTTGCGCATTCCTGTCTATTCTATCATACTTGCAAAAAAATCGGCGAAAAGCCTGTGGGAATTAAACATAACTCATTGAAAGCGCGGCAAAAAATGGCATCCTCTTTCTCCGGCGACCTGTCGCGCCTTGGCGCAGGCGGGCTTGTGAATCTGTACCGCGATAAAAAACTCTCCCCGCTGGATGTAACGGTGGCGGCGCTTGACCGCGTGCGCGATTTGAACCTGCAGCTGAACGCGCTTTGCTGGGTGGACGAAAAAGCCGCCCTTGCGCAGGCGCGCGCCTCCGCGCGTCGCTGGCAGGCAGGTAAACCGCTCGGCACGCTGGACGGTGTGCCTGTGACGGTGAAGGACTGGTTTCATGTCAAAGGCTGGCCGACGCGCTATGGCGCCCGCCTGTCATCAAGCGCGCCGCAAAAAGAAGACTCCCCTGCCGTGGCGCGTCTGCGCGAAGCGGGCGCTGTATTCATCGGCAAAACCACGCTGCCTGAATACGGGCACAAGGGCGTGACCGACAGCCCGCTTTACGGCGTCACGCGCAACCCGTGGGACGAGGGCAAAACCTGCGGCGGCTCTTCAGGCGGCGCGGCGGTTTGCGCGGCGACGGGCATGGGCGTTTTGCACCTCGGCAGCGACGCGGGCGGTTCTGTGCGTATCCCCGCCAGTTTCTGCGGTGTCGCTGCGTTTAAACCGAGCCCCGGCGTTGTGCCGTCATGGCCGCCCAGCTTGTTTTCAACCTTGAGCGCCGCAGGGCCCATCGCGCGCAGTATCGATGATTGCGCCCGCATGCTGGATGTCATTGCGCAGTTCGATAAAAAAGGCCGCACGCCGGATTGGCACGCGCTGCCGCTGGAGCGGCCTGATTTTGCGGCATCGCTGGGAATACCGCTCGGCAAGCTCAAAATCGCCTATGCGCCGGCCATAAACGACGTGCGCATGAATGCGGACGTGGCGGCGGTCATGAAAAAAATGCTGCCGCATCTGCAAAGCCTTGGCCGCGTCGATGTCATACGCCTTGATGTGCCGGACATTGTGGATGTGTTCAACAAACACTGGATGGCGGTGGCCGCGCACATGCTAAAAGGCTATACCGCCGCACAGAAAAAAAAGACCGACGCACGGCTGCTCCACTGGGCGGCGCGGGGTGAAAAACTGGCGCTGCATGATTATCTGGCGGCGGAGCGTGCCCGCATGGACATCGGCGCCTATTTCAAATCGATACTGGATGATTACGACATTCTGGTCACGCCGACGACGGCAATGGCGGCCTTTGATGCCGGCGTCAACATGCCGCGCGGCAGGGATGGCAAGCTGTGGGATGACTGGACGCCCTTTACCTACGGCGCCAATCTGGCGCGCCTGCCTGCCGCAACCATCCCGGCGGGCTTGACCAAAAGCGGCCTGCCCGTGGGCGTACAGGTGATGGCAGGGTATTTGAAAGATACGCTGGCGCTGCGCGCCGCGGCGGCGCTTGAAAAGAAAATCGGTTTTGCAGGATGGGGCGCATGATGCAGGAAAATAAACTGAAGCTGTTTGCTTTTTACATCGGCGGTTCGACCGAAAATTCACTGATTGAGCTGCACGATGTGCGCCTCTGCGCGGGTGAAACGATGGAGGCGACATACGATGAAATCCGCCGCACATGGTGGGGCACACCCGAAAGCCTGCATCTGGATTGCTGGGGCGAGCTGACGGGCGCGGACGGACATGAAATAAGCCTGTCTGCGGAAAAGCCGGCGGGAGAAGATAAACTGTGGTTTGTGAACCTCGGCGGTTATATCCCCGATGATTTCACCGAGCAGCATAAAAATGTTTTCGTGGTCGCCCCCACAAAGTCGAAAGCGAAAGTGCGGGCGCTTAAACAGGTGCTGCACTGGAAATCGCATCACGAAGATTATAGTTTTGACGTGGAGCAGATGACCTGCGTGAATGACATCCTCGCGCGCAAGGGGCTTTATATCCATTTGAAAAAATCAGACAGCGCGCAACCGTTCAGCTTTAAATTCGGCTTTAACCGCGATATTCGCAAAACGGCGTGAAGCTCTAGCGCGGTGTTTGCGCTGCGGGGGCGATGCGCGGTGCCGCGCTGCGTGCCGTATCAATAACGGCAATCGCATCCAGTGCGGCAATATCCTGAATTTTTGCGCCCACCAAGGGCTTGGCCGTGTGGCCGGGCGTCAGCGATTGCCACGTTGCAGGGTCGTTATAATAGCCATAGAGCGTATAAACGGGCGTGCCGCCCGCCGCCGCGATATGCGTGGGGCCTGTGTCATTGCCCAGCGTGAATTGCGCCCCGCGCGCCAGCGCCGCGATGTCGCCCAGCGATGTTTGTCCGCAAATGTTTTTCGCCTTGCTGCTGATGCGCGCGGCCAAGTCGGCGCAGGTTTGCTTCTCCGCCTCTGCGGGGCCGCCGATGATGACGGGGGTAATGCCCTGCGCTTCGTAATGGCTGGCGACTTCGGCGAATTTTTCAATCTGCCAGCGTTTGAACGGGCGGTTTGCCGCGCAAACGGGCACGAAAATCGCGTATTTTTCGCCGTCTTCAAGGCCGAATTTTTTCTGCGCTTCGCGTACCGCCTCGTCGCGGGTCAGCGCGTCCGGCATCGCGGGCAGGGGCAGTTTTTCGCCTGCCTTTAAAACGCCCGCATCGCGCAGGCAATCATTCAGCAAATCGAAAATATGTTTTTTGCCCACAACCGCGCCCGCGCCGAACTGCGCCGTGTCTTTTTCGACAACCTCCATTTTCTCCGGCTGATAAACGGGGACAGCGGGGTAGGTGTCGCAAAAACTATGTTCGTAAAAATCGAAATTGAACCCGAGTGCAGCGCGCGAAAGCGTTTGCGGCGGCAGCGGCGCGGCGGCGGTATCGTGAAACGGCAGCGTGGTGCCGCTCACGGTTTCCGCCCAGCCGTGGCGGTGCTTTGCGCCCACGGTGACAATCTCCATGCCCTGCGCCGCCGCGAAGTCGGCGATTTTTTTAAGGGCAGGTGCGCAGAAAAGCCCGTCGCCCAAATCGCGCGGCAGGTTCACGAGAATCACAGGTCTGGCAGAACTATCCGGCATAGGGTGCCTTACAGATGAAAGGTATTGCCATATTACCAAAGCGGGCCGGTTTTGTCATGGGAAACCCGCCCCACGGCCTGTAACGCATTATAAACAAACAAAAACCCCCGCCGTTGCGGGCGGGGGTTTTGCGGTATCTGCGTCTGCGTTTAGCGCAGGTTGGTCAGCATTTTGCCAAGGCGTTCGACCAGCAGGCTGATATGGCTTTCGTTCAAAATCAGCGGCGGCGACATCGCCAGCGTGTTGCCGGTGAAGCGCATGACGGTGTCGTGTTCGAAATACATGCGGTCAAACGCTTCCATCGCGCGCGACATTTCATCGGGATATTTGCGGTCGGTGCCGGGGTCCAGCTCCACCGCGCCCATCAGGCCGATGGTGCGGATGTCGATAACATGCGGCTTGCCCTTCAGCGTGTGCAGCGCGTCCGACCATGTTTTTTCCAGCTTGGCCGCGTTTTCAAACAGGCCTTCGGATTTGTAAACTTCCTGCGTGGCGAGCGCCGCGGCACACGCCAGCGGGTGGCCGCTATAGGTATAGCCGTGGAAGAAGTTGATGCTGTATTCGCCCGCGCTTTCCATGAAGGCGTCATAGATGCCCTTGCGGCAGAAAGTCGCGCCCATCGGCACCGTGCCGCTGTTGATGCCCTTTGCCGTCGTGATGATGTCGGGCACGATGCCGAAATATTCGGCGGCCGTTGCCTTGCCCAGACGGCCGAAGCCCGTGATGACTTCGTCGAAAATCAGCAGGATGTCGTGCTTGTTGCAAATCTCGCGCAGCTTTTCAAGGTAGCCTTTCGGCGGTACCAGCACACCGGTCGAACCTGCGACGGGCTCCACAATCACGGCGGCGATGTTTTCGGCGTCATGCAGCGCGACGATGTTTTCAAGGTCGTTTGCCAGATGCGCGCCCCATTCGGGCTGATGCTTGGAAAACGCCTGCTCTTTCAGATTGAACGTATGGGGCAGGTAATCCACGTTGGGCATCAGCGCGCCCGAAAATACCTTGCGGTTCCACGGAATGCCGCCCAGCGACACGCCGCAGATGTTCACGCCGTGATAGGCACGCTCGCGGCTGATGATTTTGGTCTTGGCCGCCTTGCCGCGCGCGCGCCAGTAGGCGAGGGCGATTTTAACGGCGGTATCCACCGCTTCGGAGCCGGAGTTGCTGAAGAAAACATGTTCGATATCGCCCGGCATTTCCGCGACAAGGCGCGATGCCGCCTGAAACGCCAGCGGGTGGCCAAAGGAAAAGTTCGGCGCGTAGTCAAGCGCCGCGGCCTGTTTTTGGATGGCTTCGACAATTTTCGGATGGCTGTGGCCGGCGTTCACGCACCAAAGACCGGCGGAGGCATCGAGCATCTCGCGCCCGTCGTCGGAATAGTAATACATGCCCTTCGCGCCCGTAATCATGCGCGGCTTTTTCTTGAACGATTTCTGCGCCGTGAAGGGCATGAAATGGGCGTCGAGGTCGTTGGGCTTCAGATTGTGCGACATGGCTGGCATCCTTTGACATCTGGACGTGGCGGGCGCATGTGCGCGGCGCGGCGTCTGGTTGTTTGTGCATCCGGCATCGGGCGTGCTGTTGACAAAGCGCGCGCCGGCTTATTTGCGCGAAATGCAGCGCCGCGCTTTCAATGGCGTTTGCATTCCGCAAGTGCCAAGAGCATACTCGCTAGCAGCTTGGAATATCAACCCCCGCGTCAATATGGCAAACGACAAAGACAACGAAAACAGCAACGGCATCAACGGCCACGCGCATCACGATGCGGCGGGGGCGGATAATATTGCGCGTTTCCCTTCGGCGGCGGAGCGCAGTGCGCGCCAAAGCCCGCCGCCGGCCAATGACGGCGCTGCGGCGCACAAAAAATCTGAACCTATTCTGAACCTGCCGCCGGGCATCAAATATCTCTCGCTTGTGCTGCTCGCGCTCATGGGGCTGCGCTATGTGCTGGCGGACGAAACGATGTACGACGTTTATATGCGCTTCGGTTTTGTGCCCGCGTATTATTCCGGCGTGATGGCGGCAGACTGGCGGGCGGCGGTTGCCCCTGTCACGCACATGTTTTTGCATGGCGGCTGGCTGCACATCGGGGTGAATATCGGCATGCTGATGGCTTTTGGCAGCGCGCTTGAAAAAACCATCGGCATCAAACGCGCGGCGGTGATTTATTTTGCCTCCGGCATTGTCGGCGCGGCGGTGCATTTCGCCGTGCTGCCGCAAGACCCCGCGCCGCTGATTGGCGCGTCGGGCGGCATCAGCGGGCTTTTCGGCGGGATGCTGATTTTGATGTTCCGCTCCGGCATGCTGGGCGGGGAGGGGTATAAACGCCTCGCTTTCCTGATTGCGCTCTGGATTGGTATCTCGCTTTTGTTCGGCTATACCGGCATGCCGGGGGCAGAGGGCAAAGTCGCCTGGACATCCCACGTCGGCGGGTTTATCGCGGGGCTTTTGCTCTACCCGCTTATCGTGCGCGATAAAAGCATCCGGCTTGAATAGCGTTTGATGGCTGGCGCGCAAAAAAGTTCCGCAACTTCGCAATAAAAAAACACATTCAGGGGCTTGAGCCTGTCCGGCGCGCGATATAAAGTGCGCGCGGGA
>DDBY01000154.1:8626-8774 GCA_002334985.1 Micavibrio sp. UBA2020 | reverse complement strand
TCTTCGGTCAGCAGTTGCAGGGGCTTCAGCGTGGTCATGCCCGGGTCGATAACGATGAAGCTCTCGAAATACAGTACTTTTTCGAGGTCTTTCAGCGCCATGTCCATCATCAGACCGATACGGCAGGGCAGCGACTTCAGGAACCAGA
>DDBY01000154.1:5568-8351 GCA_002334985.1 Micavibrio sp. UBA2020 | reverse complement strand
CTTCAGGAACCAGATGTGCGCGACAGGCGCTGCCAGCTGGATGTGACCCATACGGTCGCGGCGCACCTTGGAGAGTGTGACTTCAACGCCGCACTTCTCGCAGATGATGCCCTTGTACTTCATGCGCTTGTATTTACCGCAAAGGCATTCGTAATCCTTCACGGGGCCAAAGATGCGCGCGCAGAACAGGCCGTCTTTTTCCGGCTTGAACGTGCGGTAGTTGATGGTTTCCGGCTTTTTGATTTCACCGTAAGACCAGGACAGGATTTGCTCCGGGCTTGCGATGGAAATGCGGATCTGGTCGAAGCCTTGCGTGCCGCTGACCTGACCGAAAAGATTCATGACTTCATTCATGTGTATTCTCCAATTCTCTATCAGTGGCTCAGTTGCTGCTTTGCTTCAGGTCAACGTTCAGACCCAAGGAACGCAGTTCCTTGATAAGAACGTTGAAGGACTCGGGGATACCAATCTCGAAGGTATCGTCGCCGCGAACGATGGATTCGTAAGCCTTGGTACGGCCTGCGACGTCGTCCGACTTGACAGTGAGCATTTCCTGCAGCGTGTAGGCAGCACCGTAAGCCTGCAGCGCCCAGACTTCCATCTCCCCGAAACGCTGGCCGCCGAACTGGGCTTTACCGCCGAGGGGCTGCTGCGTAACGAGCGAGTACGGACCGATGGAGCGTGCGTGAATCTTGTCATCGACAAGGTGGTGCAGCTTCAGGATGTATTTGTAGCCGACGGTGACGGGGCGTTCGAAGTAATCGCCCGTACGGCCGTCAATCAGGCGCACCTGACCGGAGCTGTTAAGACCGGCCGCTTCGAGAAGCGTGTTGATGTCGCTTTCGACCGCACCATCAAATACGGGGGTTGCCATCGGCACGCCGCGTTTGATGTTGTCGCACATCTCGATAAGCTCGCCCTGTTTCAGCGTCGCGACGTCTTCTTTGTACGTCTTGTCGCCGTAAACGGTTTTCAGCTTCGCGTGCAGGTCTTTTTCCAGCTTTTCACGCTCGCCCGTGGGGCTGCGGTGCCACTGGTCAACCAGCTCGCCAATCTGCTTGCCAAGGCGGGCGGAAGCCCAGCCGAGGTGCGTCTCGAGAATCTGGCCGACGTTCATACGCGACGGAACACCCAGCGGGTTCAGAACGATATCAACAGTCGTGCCGTCTTCGAGGAAGGGCATGTTTTCAAGCGGCATGATTTTCGAAACCACACCCTTGTTACCGTGACGGCCGGCCATTTTGTCGCCCGGCTGCAGCTTGCGCTTGACGGCGATGAAGACTTTCACAGTTTTCATCACACCCGGCAGCAGTTCATCACCGCGCTGCAGTTTTTCGACCTTGTTTTCGAAACGCTGGTTGAGGTCTTCAATCGCGCGGTCGAAGGTCTGGCCCATGCTTTCGATGTCGGACATCGTTTTTTCGTCATCGACAACGATGTCGCGCCATTCGGCTTTACGCACGGGGCTCAGCAGTTCGGCGCTCAGCTTGTCGCCTTTTTTCAGACCTTCGACAGGCTTCACAACCGTTTTGCCGATGAGCACTTCTTTCACGCGGTTGTAGAAACCACGCTCGTAAATGCGGCGTTCGTCGTCGCGGTCTTTGGCAAGACGTTCGATTTCAGCGCGTTCGATAGACAGCGCACGCTGGTCTTTATCCACGCCGCGGCGGGAGAAGACGCGCACGTCAACGATGGTACCGTTGATGCCCGGGGGCACGCGGAGCGAGGTGTCTTTCACATCCGACGCTTTTTCACCGAAGATGGCGCGCAGGAGTTTTTCCTCCGGCGTCATCGGCGATTCACCTTTCGGGGTGACTTTACCGACGAGGATGTCGCCGGCTTTCACTTCCGCGCCGATGTAAACGATACCGGCTTCGTCGAGGTGTTTCAGGCCTTCTTCACCGACGTTCGGAATGTCGCGGGTGATTTCTTCCTGACCCAGCTTCGTATCGCGTGCCATGACTTCGAATTCATCGATGTGGATGGACGTGAAAACGTCATCCGACGCGATGCGTTCGGAAATCAGGATGGAGTCTTCGAAGTTGTAGCCGTTCCAGGGCATGAACGCGACGAGCACGTTGCGGCCAAGTGCGAGTTCGCCCAGTTCCGTCGAAGGACCGTCGCCGATGATGTCGCCGGCTTCGATACGGTCGCCGACTTTCACCAGCGGGCGCTGCGTGATGCAGGTGGACTGGTTGGAGCGGGAGAACTTTTTCAGCTTGTAGATGTCAACCGTCGCTTTGCTGCTGTCTTTTTCTTCCGTCGCGTGGATAACGATACGGTCAGCATCAACCTGGTCAACAACGCCGGAGCGTACAGCCGTGATGGCAGCGCCGGAGTCACGCGCCACAGCGCCTTCCATACCGGTGCCGACCAGCGGTGCGTCGCTGCGCAGCAGCGGCACGGCCTGACGTTGCATGTTCGAGCCCATGAGCGCGCGGTTCGCGTCGTCGTTCTCGAGGAACGGGATGAGCGCGGCGGCCACAGACACAATCTGCTTGGGCGAAACGTCGATGAGGTCAATCTGGTCTTTCGGCGACAGGATGTAGTCACCGCCCTTGCGGCAGGAAACGAGGTCGTTCACGAACTCGCCCTTTTCCGTCAGTTCGGCGTTGGCCTGCGCGATGGTGTATTTGCCCTCTTCCATCGCCGACATGTAAAGAACTTCGTCGGTGACTTTGCCGTTCACAATCTTGCGGTACGGGGATTCGATGAAGCCGTACTGGTTGATGCGCGCGTAGGTGGAGAGCGAGTTGATAAGACCGATGTTCGGGCCTTCCGGC
>DDBY01000154.1:0-5223 GCA_002334985.1 Micavibrio sp. UBA2020 | reverse complement strand
CTGCGAAGAGCCGAAGAATTCGCGGACAGCCGCCGCAGCGGGTTTCGCGTTGATAAGGTCGTGCGGCATGGCGGTGTCGATATCGACAGACGACATACGCTCGCGGATAGCGCGCTCCATACGCATCAGACCGACGCGGCACTGGTTTTCCATCAGCTCGCCCACAGAGCGGACGCGGCGGTTGCCCAGGTGGTCGATGTCGTCAACTTCGCCGCGGCCGTCTTTCAGGTCAACGAGGATGTTGAGGATTTTCATGATGTCGTCTTTGCGCAGAACGCGTACCTGGTCATCCGTCTGGAAATCCAGACGCGCGTTCATTTTCACGCGGCCAACAGGCGACAGGTCATAGCGTTCGAAATCAAAGAACAGGCCGCGGAACAGCGCATCGGCAGATTCCAGCGTCGGCGGCTCGCCCGGACGCATGACGCGGTAGATATCGACCAGCGCATCTTCGCGGTTGCGGCATTTGTCGGCTGCCATGGTGTTGCGGATATAGGCACCGACGTTGATGTGGTCGATGGCCAGAATATCCAGCGTCTTGAGGCCGAGTTTCTCGACTTTATCGAGGCTCTTGTTGTCGAGCTCGTCACCGGCTTCGAAGCCGACTTCGCCAGTCTTCTCGTCCATGATGTTGCGTGCGACATAGGCGCCAATCAGCTCTTCCGGCTGGATGAGGATTTCTTTCAGACCCTCTTCTTCCAGCTTGCGCGCCTGACGGGCGGTGATTTTGGTGCCGGCAGGCACTTTCACTTTGCCGCCTTTGGCGTCAACGAGGTCGTACTTCAGCTTCACGCCGCGGAAACGCTCGCCCACGAAGGAGGTTTTCCAGCCTTCTTTGGTTTTTTCGTAGGAAACGATGTCGTAGAAGCTGTGCAGGATTTCTTCTTTGGACACGCCCTGGATTTTCGTCACGTCAACCGGTTTGCCCGCTTTGTGTTGACGTTCGCGGTATTTCGCGGACTCGTCGCTGTCGAGCGCAAGAAGGAACGTCGTCACCGGCAGTTTGCGGCGGCGGTCGATACGGACGTACAGGATGTCTTTCGCGTCGAATTCGAAATCGAGCCAGGAACCGCGGTACGGAATAACGCGCGCGGCAAACAGGTATTTGCCCGAAGAGTGGGATTTGCCGCCGTCGTGGTCGAAGAACACGCCGGGGGAGCGGTGCATTTGCGAAACGATAACGCGCTCGGTACCGTTCACAACGAAAGTACCGTTGTCGGTCATGAGCGGCATATCGACCATGTACACATCCTGCTCCTTGATGTCGCGGATGGTGCGCAGGCCGGAATCTTCGTCAATGTCGAAGGTGGACAGACGCAGCGTGACGCGCAGCGGTGCCGCGTAGGTCATGGAGCGCTGCTGGCATTCTTCAACGTCGTATTTCGGCTCTTCCAGTTCGTACTTCACGAAGTCGATTTCGGCGCGGCCGGAGAAATCTTTAATCGGGAATACGCTGGAGAAAACCTCTTGCAGGCCTTCCATCAGGCGGCTTTCCGCGCGCACGTCGCGCTGCAGGAATTTCTCGTAGGAATTGCGCTGAACTTCAATCAGGTTCGGCATTTCACAAACTTCGGGAATCTTGCCGAAGCTGCGGCGGATGCGTTTGCGGCCGGTGAAGCTTTTGCTGTCAGTGAGGGAACGGATGGATTTTTTTGCGCTCATTGTGTGTGTGCCCGTATTCTTTTTTACGTTGCTCAACGAAACCGGAGGGAACCTCCGAAACCCGAAGCGGATACCAATTCAACCGAATAACCGCTTCGTCTAGATCTTTTAGTTCAGATATCTTCAGCAAAACAAAAAGGCGAAACCTGCCGCGATATTTTTGCTTTGCTCAAGATAGCAGAAGGGGCGGCAGGAAAAATTCCCTGCCGCCACGCTTCATGCAGCTTGTGCGTGCGAAGAAATCACTTCTGTGATTACTTCAGCTCGACTTTCGCGCCGACGTCTTCGAGCTTTTTCTTCAGCTCGTCAGCTTCTGCTTTGGAAGCACCTTGTTTCAGGGGCTTGGGAGCGCCTTCAACCAGGTCTTTCGCTTCTTTCAGGCCGAGGCCGGTGATTTCGCGAACGATTTTGATGACTTCGATTTTCTTGTCGCCAGCAGCAGCCAGGACAACGTCGAATTCGGTTTTCGCTTCAGCAGCAGGAGCCGCGCCGCCAACAGCAGCAACAGCAACCGGAGCAGCAGCGGAAACGCCCCACTTCTCTTCGAGCAGTTTGGAAAGCTCAGCAGCTTCCAGAACGGTGAGTTTCGAGAGGTCTTCTACGAGTTTAGCCAAATCAGCCATTTTTAGTTCTCCTTAAAGGGTTTTGTATCTTAAGTACCGTTTGTGTTTAGGGTATCCGAAGCGACTGTTTATCAGCCTTTGTCGGCATACGCCTTGAGGACACGGGCCAGCTGCGAAGCAGGCGCTTGCGACAGCGTTGCAAGGCGGGTTGCGGGCGTTTGGAAGAGCGCCAGCAGCGTTGCACGCATTTCATCAAGCGACGGCAGTTTCGACAGCGCATCCACACCCGCAAAGTCGAGGACTTTGTCACCGAGTGCGCCACCAACAATGATAAGCTTGTCATTGTTTTTGGCGAACGTAGCGGCGATTTTGGCGGCTGCAACCGGGTCTTTCGAGGTTGCAAGGCCAACCGGGCCTTTCAGCATAGGGCCGATACCTTCAAAGCGCGTACCTTGCAAAGCCCGCAAAACGAGGCGGTTTTTGGATACTTTGAAGCTGACGCCCGCATTGCGCATTTGGACGCGCAAGTCAGATGCCTGTGCCGCCGTCAGACCCGCATTCTGGGTGATGACGATGGATTCGACGTCCGACAGCGTTTCCTGCAGCTGGGCAACAGTTTCTGCTTTTTGTGTACGATCCACGGAGTTCTCCGTCTGTTAGTTATGGCGAGCTTGTCCGGTGAAGGAGCAAACACAGCCGGGATTGCACGAAGAATGCCACATAGTGCCAAGTTCAAGTCCGCGGCATTCCGCTGGTAGTTCCGTCCCGAAGCTCAAGCCCTAACAATCTCTGTTAAATTCTTGTCAACTTCGTCTGTACAGGCCCGGTTGCATCTTGCGATGGTTTCCAGTTTACCCCCTTGCGGGAACCGGTAGTCTCGGACGGCAGTATGCCCCGCCCTGCCCGCTTGCGCTGACAGGACGGGGAATTCTTTAGGCGGCTTTGGTCAGCGTGGAGAGTTCCAGCTTCAGACCGGGGCCCATCGTCGAGGTCAGCGCCGCTTTCTTCAGGTAGTTACCTTTGGAAGTTGCGGGCTTCGCCTTGATAACCGCGTCCATCAGGGCGCGGATATTTTCGACGATTTGTTTTTCATCAAAGCTGGCTTTGCCAACGCCGACGTGCACGATGCCTTCTTTCTGCGCGCGGTATTCAACGGAGCCGCCCTTCGCTGCTTTCACAGCGGCGGTAACGTCCATCGTAACCGTGCCCAGTTTCGGGTTCGGCATCAGGCCTTTGGGGCCGAGGATCTGGCCGAGCTTACCGACCACGCCCATCATGTCCGGCGTCGCGATGACGCGTTCGAAAGGCATGTCACCTTTCTGGATCATAGCAGCGAGTTCTTCGTCACCGACGACATCCGCACCGGCTTTTTTCGCTTCTTCGGCTTTGGGGCCTTTTGCGAAAACGGCAACGCGGATGGTTTTGCCCGTACCGTGCGGCAGCACGACCATGCCGCGGACGTTCTGATCCGACTGCTTGGTATCGATGCCGAGGTTGACGGCCAGTTCAATGGTTTCATCGAATTTCGCGGTCGCGTTCTTTTTCAGGAACGAAACGGCCTCTTCCAGCGACCATACTTTGGTCGTGTCCAGCTGCTCGCGCACGCTGCGCAGACGCTTGGGGAATTTCGATTTTTGTGCGGTTTTGGTTTCTTTTTTAGCCATGATATCAGCCCTCCACCACTTCGATGCCCATGGAGCGCGCGGTACCGGCGATGGATTTCATCGCGGTCTCGACGGACGCTGCGTTCATGTCTTTCAGTTTCGCCGTAGCGATTTCACGAACCTGTGCGGTCGTTACTTTGCCAACAGGCGCGTCTTTACCCGTGGTGCCCGAGCCTTTTTCCAGCTTGGCAGCCTTGACGAGGTAGTAGCTCGCCGGCGGGGTTTTCATGACGAAGGTGAACGAGCGGTCGGAGTAAACCGTAATCACGCAGGGAATCGGCATGCCGGGTTCCATGCCCTGAGTCTGGGCGTTGAAACCTTTGCAGAATTCCATGATGTTGACGCCGGCCTGGCCAAGAGCCGGACCAATCGGCGGAGAGGGGTTGGCTTTACCAGCCGGAACGACCAGCTTGATATAGCCCTGGATTTTTTTTGCCATTGTATATATCCTTTAAGTTTCAAAGGGTTGTGGTGCGGCTGCCCGTGGACTTTACGAACGTGGCCTCCCACAGATAATGACGACGAGGCCCCTTTGGGCTTTCATCGGCGCGCCAATATACCGCCGAATCCCTGAATTGCAAGAAAAAAAGCTTTTGTTATCGAAAAAAGCCACCCGCCCTGCCGCGCCGGCGCCGCCCTGCCCGTCCTCCGGCCTTTTCCGCCGCCCCTGAGACCTCTCATGGGCTTAAGGAGTTCATAACGCCCTGCCGTTTATAATAATTATGTCCAACAAAGGCAAGGAACAGACGCCGGATGAGCCCGTCGAAGTATTTCAACTTTGCCGAAGCCGTGGCGGAAGCCAAGCGCGATTTCCCCAAGGAAACCGAGGACGTCACCTTTGTCGATACCTCCGCCCCCGATGCGCAGGACAAGCTGCTGGAATGGGCGCGCGCCGAGGGGCTGAGCCAGCGGCAGTTCGACAGCATGATGAACATGCTCGAAAGCCAGAGCGCCTTTGTCAGCAAAGCCAAGAAAAGCGGCCACAAGCTGATGGCCGTTCCGGTCGAGCGGGGCAAAGACAAATGGGGCTTCGAAAACGAAAAAGACAAAAGCGCCCATTTCGTGTTCAACCATGAGCTGGGCCATCTGGTCGTGCCGGAATGTGTGGCGGGCGATTCAACCAAATCGACCGAATACCGCGAACACGCCGCGGATACTTTCGCCATGATGCGCTGTTTGCAGCAAGGCACTCTCGACAAGCGGGACATTGCCGCCAAATCAAACGACCGCGGCCACGCCCTGCTGGTCACGGGGGACATCACGCACCTGACATCGATGTCGCTGGACGCTATGGTCATCAACCCAAAAAACATCCAGTTTTTATCGCTATCCCC
>DDBY01000182.1 GCA_002334985.1 Micavibrio sp. UBA2020 | reverse complement strand
GGTCTGTTCCGGCTCTTTGTCGTTTTTGCGCGGGCTCATTTATGAATGCTCCAGTTTTCAACCCAGAGGGTGGTGGGGTTCAGGTGTCCGGTCGGCTCCACGCCGTGCAGCCAGACGGGAATAAAAAACGGCTCCGCGCGGTAATAGAGCGGCAGCGCGGGCAAATCATCGGCATAAAGTTTTTGTAAGTCCCCCCATAGCGCCTTGTTCGCCGTCTCTTCGCAGGTGACTTCAAGGTCGTCGATGATTTTATCCATCGCGGGGTTTTTATAGGCCGTGTAATTCTGTCCGGCGTAATTATTCTCCGCCGTCGGTACCATGCTGGAATGCAGCGTCGTTTTCGGAATATTGCCAGGCGACGACAGCCATGCGTACATGACGCCGCCTTCAAATTTACGCTCCCGCATCGTGCTGCCGAAGAGCACCCGCGCGGGCTCGTTTTTGATGACGGCATCCACGCCGATTTTTTTCCAGTCGGACTGGATGGCCTGCTGTATCACCTCGCGGCTTTTGTTGCCGGCGGTGGTGGCGAAATGCACGCTCAGCTTTTCGCCTTTGGCGTTATAGCGGTATCCGTCCTTGCCCGTTTTCCACCCCGCTTCGTCCAGCAGCGCGGCGGCTTTGGCGGGGTCGTGCGGGTAAAGCGTGACATCATCGCTGAAAGCCGGGTCAAGGGGATTGATATTCCCAAGTGCCGGCGGCTGGCGCCCTTCGAATACAGCGCTGTTGATTTGCGTGCGGTTCATGCCGTGCATCAGCGCGCGGCGCAGGCGCACATCGTCAAACGGGGCGCGGTCGAGCGGCAGGTCGATATGCTCGTACGTCAGGCCGGATTTATAAACCACGTTATATTGCCCGGGCCGCTGCGTTTTCAGCCGCTTTTCAAAGGCAAGCCCTTGGTCGAGCGTCAGCCCCAGCTCCCCCGATATATAATCAATCGCGCCGGACAGCAGATGCGCCGTCAGCGCCGCCGATGTTTCGATTGTTTTGAAGGTAATGAAATCAATGGCGGGTGCGGTGCCTGTCCAGTGCGGGTTTTTTTCAAGCGTGACAAACGCGCCGCTTTGCAAACGCGCAATCCGGTAAGGGCCGAAATAAAGTCCTTTATGCGCGGGGTCGGTGTTATAAAGCGTGCGGTTTTTGTAATTGGCGGGGTCTTCGTCGAATATCTTTTTTTCAAGATGCGCGGGCAGCGGGTGGAAATCGTTGATAAGCGCGAAGCTGCATTTTTCCTTATCGAAGTGTATGGTCAGCGTATCGGGCGCGCTGGTGGTGATGTCGCGTATGTCTTTGGAAAAAAATTCCCCGTTGCTGACGCCGGACTGCGGGTGTTTGCCGACCTGCCATGCAAAAATGAAATCGGCGGCGGTAAGCGACGTGCCGTCATCCCACGCAAGGCCGGGGCGGATTTTATAAGTGGCGGCAATGCCGGTTTTCCCCTCCGCGTAATTTTCGCGCACAGCAAGGCCGTTCTCGAAACTGGGCAGTTCTGTGCAAATCATGCACTGGCCATTCCATGCGGCGTTATGCGCGGTCATGGGGCGCTGCGCCGCACCCAGAATAACGCTCTTGGCGACCATCGCGTCGAACAGCGGGTGCAGGGTGGAGGGGTATTGGCTGATGCCGATATTCAGATGCTGCGGCGTTTGCGCCGTTTGTGCGGCGGCGGGCGTGGCGGCACCGAGGGTAATTGCCAGAATGCCGGCGAGGGGGATATGGCGCAAGGTCGGCGTTTTCATCTCTTGTTCAGCTCTCCGGCTTTGGATTAAAGTTGAGACGCGTTAGACAGTCTAGCTTCGGGCAAAAGGCGGCGAAAATCCATGCTGAATATCATACATATTTTTATCTGCGTTGTGGTGGGCTGTGTGTTGCTGACACCCCTTGTCCTGCCATTCTGGAAAGTCTGGGCGCGGCTCAAATCCCATCACCCCGATATTTGGCATGGTAAAGGGCCTTTTGACGTTGTGACGTTGCTGGCGCACGGCTATGTGGTCAAAAACTTTTTTGAAATCATCGCCCTTGCGGAACATGACGAAGAGCTAAAAGCGCGCGATGGCGAACTTGTGAAATGGGCGCGGGTTTCGCGCGAAATGCTGCGGCTTTTGCCGCAGGGATTTATGGGGCAGGTCGGCTGTGTCATTCTGTTTCTTGTTTTGACCTATATGCTGGGCGGCGCCATCATGGAAATTTTTTCCTAAACATCTTTTTTCACCGGACGTGAAATCATGAGCAAAAAAAGCGGCGGACATCTTCTGGTCGAATGCCTGCGCGTGCATGGCGTAAAGAAAATTTTTTGCGTGCCGGGCGAAAGCTACCTCGACGCGCTTGACGGCCTGCATGACGCAGATGACATACGCACCATCACCTGCCGTCAAGAAGGCGGCGCGGCGTTTATGGCGGAGGCCTACGGTAAACTAACGGGGCATCCCGGTATTTGCTTCGTCACCCGCGGCCCGGGTGCCTGCAATGCCAGCATCGGCGTGCATACGGCGATGCAGGATTCGACGCCTTTTATTTTGCTGGTCGGGCAAGTCGCGCGCGACCAAAAAGGCCGCGAGGCTTTTCAAGAAGTCGAATACCGCGACATGTTCAAGCCGCCCTTTTGCAAATGGGCGGTTGAAATCGAACACGCGTCGGACATTCCGCGCGTGATGCGCGAAGCTTTTGACGTGGCCACTTCCGGCCGTCCGGGGCCTGTTGTGATTGCCCTGCCCGAAGATATGCTGTGCGAAGAAACCGATGCGCCCGTACAAATGCCGTCTGTGCCGGCACATTTCGCGCCGACGGCGCATGACGTGCAAGGTCTCAAAGACATTCTGGCCAGCGCGAAAAACCCGCTGGTGATTGTCGGCGGCGGCAGCTGGCATGATGCGGATACTGCCGCGTTTCAGGATTTTGCGCTGCGCAGCCATTTGCCTGTCGCGGCAGGTTTTCGCCGTCAGGACGCGTTTGACAACAACCATCCTTGCTATGTCGGTGCGCTTGGTACGACGGTTGACCCGAAACTGTGCAAGGCGGTTGAGGAATCCGATGTCATTCTTGCCGTCGGCACACGCCTTGGCGAGATTTTGACGCAGGGCTATTCCATCATCCAGCCGGGGCAGCCCAAACAGCGCCTCATCCACGTTTATCCGGATGCGGCTGAGCTGAACCGTGTTTATCAATCAGAACTTGCCATTCACGCGTCGGTGTCCGAGCTGGCCAAGGCGCTGTCCGGCGTGACAATTGACGGTGCGGCATGGCAGCCGCGTACGCAGGCGCTGCGCGAACAATACCTCGCGTTTTCCACCGCGCGCAGCCGCGATAAATTCACCCCCGACCTTGACGGTATTATCGAAGACATCATCAATGCCCTGCCCGAAGATGCTATTTTGACGACCGATGCCGGGAATTTCAGCGGCTGGCCGCAGCGTTTCGTGCGCTATGCGCGGCCGATGCGTCTTCTGGCGCCGACGTCTGGGGCTATGGGTTACGGCGTGCCCGCCGCCGTTGCCGCCAGCCTGCGCTACCCCGAGCGCGTCGTCGTCGGTTTCATGGGCGATGGTGGGTTTATGATGACCGCGCAGGAAATAGCGACGGCCTGCCACGAAGGCGCGCATCCTATATTGCTTGTTTTCAACAACGGCATGTATGGCACCATTCGCATGCATCAGGAAAAACATTACCCCAAACGCGTCAGCGCGACGCATCTGACCAATCCGGACTTCGCGGCTTTTGCCGCCTCTTTTGGCGCGGGGTCGTGGGTGGTTGAAGACAATGCGGCTTTCCTGCCGGCCTTCCATGCGGCCATGGCGTCGAAAAAACCCGCGCTGATTGAAATCCGTATGGACCCGCAGCAAATCACCACCGCCAAAAAACTGGCGGAGCTATGAGCGATATTATCGCTATCGCTGCGGATGACCTGCTGCCGCTCGAAGATTTCACAAACAGCCACCCGCTGCGCGTTGACCTTGTCTATGCGCAGGAAAAACACCCTGACAACATGTTCGGCTGCGCGATTTACCGCGCAGATGCGCGCATGCTTTGCCACCGGAAATTTTTGCCAATCATTCTGGATGCGGCGCTTTTATGCCATGCGCAAAGCGGGCTTTCGTTCGAGCTTAAAGACTGCCTGCGCACGGTAGAGGCGCAGGAAATGATGCGCCAGACCGACATTGTGAAAGCCAATCCGCATTGGCTGGAAGAGCCGAACCGCTTGCTCTCCCCACCCGGCAAGGGCGGCCACCCGCGCGGGATGGCGATTGATATTATTCTTCTTGATGCCAATGGCGACGAAGTCGATATGGGCACGCGTTTTGATTATCTGACGCCTGACCCCGCCCGTAATCCTGCCGCGCGCAGCTTCCGCGATTTGCCGGCAGATGTTCTTGCCCGCCGCCAGCTGCTTGAAGAGTGCATGATGCAATCGGCGGCAAAACATGAACTGCCCTTGTTGCCCCTGCCGCAGGAATGGTGGGATTTCAGATTTCCGCGCGATTTATACGACCTTTACGCGCCTGTGCAGGATGTGCAAATGCCGCCTGCCTGCCGTATGACAGCCGCCTGATTATATTTTTTTACGTTTTAAATCCCGCAGCAGGAAACGGGCCGGGATTAATGCTTCGGCCAGCGCCGCGGGCACGGGCAGCGGCTCCTCGCTTATCATCGCCGCAATCATTTCCCCGCAAAGCGGCGCGCCGGACAGGCCATGCGCACCATATCCTGTGCTGATATAAAGGTTGGGCAGCGCGGGGATGTCGCGCCCGGCGGTATCTGCGCCCGCGCGCACATCGGCGAAATTTTCCAATAGCGCAGCCATATCGGGCGCGGCGCCTGCCATGGGCAGTTTGTCGGGCGTTGTGGCGCGGTATCCTGTGCGTCCGCCTGCGACATCGTCCATCGTGATGCCCAGCTGCGGCAAAAACTTGTTCAATTTATGAACGTTCTCGGCATGGTCTTCGCTGCGGATATCAGGTGTGGATACGGGCTCTTTCTGAAATGTTGCACCGATATATTGCAGCCCACCCACGGGCGGGGCGACGTATCCGTCATGACATATCACTTCTGCCATTTCTGCTGAACGCGGTGTCGGACGGATATAGGTAATCTGCCCGCGCAGGGATTGCAGCGGCAGCCATTCCGCCCCCGTCATAGCGGCGCTATGATTGCCAAGCGCGATAATGACAGCATCGGCGGTGCAAATATCATTTCCTGCAGCATCTTTGACGTGCCACGCCGTGCCGTCATGTGACAGGGTTTGCGCCTGCCGACCCAAAAGCCGCGTCACCCGTAGCGATGATACCAGCGCCGCACATAAATCGGGCGGCGATAAGTATCCGGCCATGGGCTGGTGCAGGCCATCGGCATCATGAAAAGCATATTCCGCGGGCAGTTCGTTGTTTTCTACCTGCTTTTGATGCCGCAGGGTTTCATCGCTATCTTTGTCGATGTGCAAAACGCCGGATGCGCGCCATGAAGCTACGGGCAGCGCTGCGCAAAGCATGCGGGTATAGCAAAAGCCATGCGCATGCAGTGCGCCCATTGCGCTCGGCTCCGCGGTTATTTTTGGGTATAAAATACCGATGGGATTGCCGGATGTTTCCTGCGCAATCCCGTCTCGTGCGTCAATCAATGTGACGGCATGACCGCGGCGCGCGAGTGCATGGGCTGCGCCGCAGCCTGCAACCCCCGCGCCTAATACGGCGATATGTTTTTTTGCAGAAACCGGAGTGGGAATGCCCGTTTTTTGCGCGGCCGTCATCGACCATTTAATGCCGAAACCTTTGACCTTTTGCACGTCAAAGCCGAGGGCTTTCAGGGCGCGGCGCATGTGCCCCGTGACAGAAAATGTGGCCAGCGTGCCGCCGGATTTGGTGCGCGCTGCAATCAGGGGGAAAAGGGTTTCCTGCCACATATCGGGGTTTTTGGCGGGCGAAAAACCATCCAGATACCACGCATCGAATTGGCCGGATATTTGCGGCAGCACATCGGCTACATCGCCAAAACACAGCATCAGCTGGATACGTCCGCCGGCGAGCAAGAGGGTATGAAACCCTTCTATCATCGGGGGGTACTGCGCAATAATCTCCCCGCATATCGGGGCCGCTTCCGGCAGTTGCGCCGTAAACTGCGCGTAGATTTGGGCCAGCATTTCGGCGGGGATGGGGTGTTTTTCAATGCTGGCATAAACAAGCTGCGCATCAGGCGGGGCATGCTCCAGAAACCGCGCCGCTGTCAGCAAGAAATTCATACCGGTGCCAAAGCCAAGCTCCGCGATGCCGAAGCTTTGCGCGCCCAGCGCGGCGAAGCGCGCGGGGATGTTGTTGTGGCGCAAAAAAACATAATCGGATTCCGCAAAGCCCGCGCCGCGCTGGAAATACACGTCGCCGTAATCCAGGCTTTCAAGGTCGCCATTCTCTGACCATTGCAAACGGGCGGGTTTCAGTGCCACAATAGAAAATCCTGATGTATCTCTCGGCGGTGTGCCGCTTTGAGCATAACATCGCAGCAAAAAAGAAAAAGGCAACAAGAAAGGCCGGCTGTATGTCTTCTGCGGGGGTGGTTAAAATCCTTTTTGTTTGCACGGGCAATATCTGCCGCTCGCCAACGGCGGAGGGGGTCTTTCGCCATCTGGCGCAGGACGCGGGTCTGGGGGCGCATTTTCACATCGATTCGGCCGGCACGGATTCCTATCATATCGGCGAAGGGCCTGACCGCCGCGCCGTCAAAATCGCCGCGCGCCACGGGGTGTCGCTGGCGGGCCAGCGTGCGCGCGCGCTGAAGCCGGAAGATTTTAATACTTTCGATTATCTCTATGCCATGGATGGCGGGCATTTTTTCGACATGCAAAGCCGTGCCCCGTCCGGCCATACGGCCAAGGTGGAAATGTTCCTTGCGGCGGCAGGGGCGGAGGGGCAGGACGTGCCCGACCCGTGGTACGGCAACGAAGCTGACTTTGAAAATGTTTTCGATATGGTGCATAGCGCGTCGCAAACGCTGCTGGAAAAACTGCGAAAGGCACACGGTATATGATTTCCCCCGCGATTTACAGCGAAGTCGAACAGGCGCTCGGCCTTCATATCACGGCGGTTGCGCCGCTTTCTGCCGCGAATAACGCGCAGATTTACCGTCTTGTTTTCGCAACCGGTGAAGTGCGCGTGGCCAAAGTCGCGGAGCGCGGGCTGGATACCGAAGCCTGGATGCTGAAATATTTGCGCGAAAAGTCCCCCCTGCCGGTGCCGGAGGTTTTTTACAGCAACGAGCACGTCATCATCATGGAATTCGTGCAATCGCAAGGCATGGTCGATTACCGCGTCGAAAGTGCAGCCGCCGAGCAAATCGCGGCGCTGCATGCGGTTACGCATGATTCTTACGGCATGGAGCGCGATACGCTCGTCGGTTCGCTCACGCAGCCAGGCGGCTGGGAAAAAGACTGGCCATCGTTCTTTGCCGAAAAACGCCTGATGCACATGGCGCACCGCGCGCTCAAGGAAAATAAAATCGATGCACGCATGCTGACGCAGATTGAAAAAATCGCGGCAAAGCTGCCTGCGATGCTGCAAGGCGGGCAAGCGCCTTCGCTGGTGCATGGCGATATCTGGAGCGGGAATATTATTCCTGGCCGCGGCAAAATCGCGGCGTTTCTCGACCCTGCGATTTATTATGCGGATGCGGAGGTGGAGCTGGCCTTCATTCGCCTGTTCAATACCTTCAGCGATTCATTTTTCGCCAAATACAACGAAATCCGTCCAATCCGCGCCGGCTTTTTCGAAGAGCGGGCGGAGGTCTATGCGCTTTACCCGCTTTTGGTGCATACGCGTTTGTTCGGCGCGTCCTATGCCCGCAAGGCGCAAAAAATTCTCGATAAATTCGCGTAAGGGTTATATCAGCCCAGCTGCGGGGCAAGAACGCCCAGCGTGCGCTTGACCAGCGTATCAAGGTCGGCCGCGCCGATTTGCGCGGGGCTCAGCTTTTCCTCGACAATCAAGGTGGTCAGGCCGTGGCAGAGGCTCCAGACCGCGACGGTCAGGAAACGCGCATCTTCACCGCTTGCGGCGGCTTTTTGTGCCAGCGCCGCGGAAATCAGGGCGTAGCTTTTGCCCGCGGTCATAGCCAGCGTGGGGAAGCGTTTGATGTCCGCCAGTTCCCGCCCGAACATGATGCCGAATAGCGGTTTGTTTTCAGTCGCGAAACGCGCATAGGCGCAGGCGAGTTTTTCGATTTTTTCCTGCGCGCCCTTCGCGCCCGTGGCGGCTTCGGCCATGGAAAGGGCGAGGCGCTGGAAACCCGTTTCGGCAACCGCGGCCAGAAGCTCATCCTTGTCGCGGAAATGGCTATAGGGCGCAGCCTGTGTGACGCCGGTTGCGCGCGCAAGGCTGCGCAAGCTCAAACCGTCAATGCCATCGGTTGCAAGAATGTCCAGCGCCGCGGCCAGCAGCGCTTCGCGCAGGTTGCCATGGTGATACTTGAATTTTTTCTGGAAATCGACGGCAGTAGCGGTTTCGGCGCTCATGAATACTGTCCCCTGAATGCGTAAAGCAACCCCTCGCAAAGTTATGCGAACCCTTCGCAACCAACTTTGCACCGTGCAGATGCGGGGGTCAATGGCAATACTGATGCGGCGGCGCAAAAACATAACGGGGGTTGCAATCACCGCTGGCCTGCCGCATCATCGCCGCATTCATATTATTATGGAGATTAGCGATGACAGATAAGCACGCACCGCCCCCTGCGCGCAGCACGCATCCCGCGTATCCAAAAGAAACGCGCGGCCATAACTTTTATGATATCGACATTAATTTGCAGCGCCTGCTCGGCCGCGCCGCGCCCGATATGCAGGCACGCAACGAAGACAGGTTCAGGGATTTCGGGGCTTTTGTCGGCGGGCCGCTGGATGAACAGGCAAGCTACAGCGACCGCCACGCGCCGCCGCGCCTTGAAACGCATAACAAGGCAGGCGAGAAAAAAACGCGCCTGATTTTCAACCGCGACTACGAAACCTGCCATCAGGAAGCGTATCAAAAAGGCACCATCGGCCTTGCCTTCATGGACAGCGACCCGGAGCCCCATCTGCTCAGCTTCGCCATGGGCTATATGCTGTCGCAATCGGATATTTCCGTGCATTGCCCGGTGACCATGACCGGCGCGGTTGCCTATGTGCTGGATAAATTCGCGCCGAAGGCTGTGCGCGATGAATATCTGCATGAAATGACGCGTATGGACGGAAAAACCAAAACCGGCGGTACCTGGGCGACGGAATTGCATGGCGGGTCTGATGTGGGCGCAACGACGACAGTTGCCAAAAAAGACGGCCAGAAAATCACCCTGCACGGGCTGAAATGGTTTACCAGCAACGCCAATTCCGGCCTTGCGCTGGCGACAGCGCGGCCGGAAGGCGCGCCTGCAGGCAGCAAGGGTCTCGGCCTTTATCTGGTGCCCAGCCATTTGAAGGACGGCAGCCAGAACAAATACAACGTGCGCCGTCTGAAGGATAAACTTGGCACCAAAGGCCTCGCGACCGGCGAGATAGACCTTGAAGGCGCGGAAGTGATTGAAATCGCGCCGCCGCCCCACGGGCTTAAAATGATGATGGAGGCGCTGGAGTATAGCCGCATCCACAACGCCATGTCGGGCGCGGGTGTGCAGCGCCGCGCGCTGATGGAAGCGGCCAGCTTGGCGACGCACCGCGAAGCCTTCGGCAAGGCGATTGTGAACTACCCCATGGTGCAAAATGAACTGGCCGATTTAACGGTGCGCGCCGAGGCCTCCGCCGCGC
>DDBY01000236.1 GCA_002334985.1 Micavibrio sp. UBA2020 | reverse complement strand
AAACAGGCATTACGGCAGAAGGATTTTTCGCATGTTGCTGCTGCATATTCTGGTGCTTTATGTATCGTTCCGCGCCAAACAGGTCATCTGCGATTTCTTCATGCAGACGGGCTGGCAGGCCATGGTGCGCGAAGCCGCGCTGACGCGCGAGGGGATGAAGGCGCTCGCCGTGCATGCGGGCGTGCATGCGGCATTTACATTTATGCTGGTGGTGATTTTCGCGCCCAAGCTGTGGTGGCTGGGCTTTGTCGATTTCTTTTTGCATGCGGCCATTGACCGCACGAAGGCGAGTGTGACGCTCAAAAACGGCTGGACGTATAAAAACTATCAATACTGGTGGGCCTTCGGCCTTGACCAGGAAGCGCACAACCTGACGCATCTTTTGTATATCGTTCTTATCGTCGTCTTCGGCTGGGGCGTGCCGCTAAACATCACGCCGTAAAGCCGCTGCCGCGTTTTATCAGGCATCAAGCAGCGCGATGCCCTGTTCGATGAGGATATTCACGCGCGCGGACCAGCCGGTGCCCGACAGTTTTTCCAGTCCCAGAATATCCAGCGCCGTTGGCTGGCCTTTGCGGCGGTCGAACTGGACGGTCAAGCCTGAAACGTGGCGGGCGATTTTTTTGACATCGTCGACTTCCCATTCTGCGGGGGCTTTCAAGGATGCGCTGGACGTGGCGGCGGCGTTTCTGGACATGGGTTTTCTCCTCCCGTTTGCGGCCAAGCGCGCAGGCGCACGCTTTGGCATTGATGATGTTAGAAAACAGTCTGGTATTGGGTTCCTGAAAGCGCTCAGGGGGCGTTTTGTGCGGCGGTTGTCAGCTTAGTGACAAATTCGGCGCACGGTGGTCTGTCGCTGGGACATGTTATGAAGTCGCACAGAACAGGGCGCGGAGGCCACAGAACCGCACACAAGGCGGGGGCCCACAGGGAGGATATGAAGATGTACGGCATGTACTGTTTTCATGTTTCGCGCTTTCTCTGCCATTAATGCTATGGCCGATTGCGAATCCTGTCAAACAAGCATTGGGTGTGCTGCGTGAAAAAAGTCAGGAAATAACGCCGAGCGCGCGCAATTTGTTTTTTAATGACAACAAATCCGCCCATGCGAGGGATTTCTGCTGCGGCGAGCGCAAAAGATACGCCGGATGAAACATCGCGAGTGCGGGAATCGGCTGCGTCAGTGCGGGCAGGGACAATTCCGTCCATTTACCGCGCAGGCGTGTGATGCCCTGCGATGTTTCAAGCAAGGCCTTGGCCGAAACGCCGCCCACAAACACCACCACAGCGGGATTGATAAGTTCGATATGGCGGCGGATGAACGGCAGGCTCAGCGCGATTTCGGCATCGTCCGGCGCGCGGTTGCCCGGCGGGCGCCAGTTGATGACGTTGCTGATATAGGCGCTTTCTTCGCGGTCAAGCCCGATGCTGCCCAGCATGCGGTCAAGCAGCTGGCCGCTGACGCCGACGAAGGGACGGCCGAGCCTGTCCTCGTCCGCGCCGGGCGCTTCGCCCACGAACATCACGCGTGCCTTGGGGTTGCCGTCGCAGAATACCATTTGCGTCGCCGTGCGTTTGATGGCGAGGCCTTTGAAGCTGTCTATCGCGGCGCGCAGTTCGTCCAGCGTATTTGCGGCGGCGGCCAGCGTGCGCGCTTCTTCCATCGCCTCAATCGCGCCAGTGACGTCAGAGGTCGGCGCCGTCATGGGGCTGGCTGCTGCGGCAACGGCGGCGGCAGAAGCGGGCGCACCGGCGGGGGCGGCCTGCGGCATGGAAAAAATCTTTTCCGGAATCTGCGTTCTGTCCAGCGCCTCGTCGCCCATGACTTCATCGACGCCGCAATCCACATAGAATTGCAGCACCTGAAGGGGCGAAAGGTTTGAGATGGAAAGGTTTTCTTCCATTGGGCGCGGATATACCTATAATGTTGACCATTCCTTATACCAAAGCGCGACAATAATATAAAGGGAACGTCATGACCGATACCGCCAGCCCCGATACCGCCCCCGTACGCGACGCGATGACCTATGATGTGGTGATTGTCGGCGCGGGGCCGTCCGGTCTCAGCTGCGCCATCCGGCTGAAACAGCTGAAGCCGGAGCTGTCGGTTTGCATCCTCGAAAAAGGCTCCGAAGTCGGTGCGCATCTGCTATCGGGCGCCGTGCTGGAGCCGCGCGCGCTGGACGAGCTTATTCCCGACTGGAAAGAAAAAGGCGCGCCGCTGACGACGCGTGCGGGCGAAGACCGTTTTTTGTTTTTGACTGAAAAACGCGCTTTCCGCCTGCCCACCCCGCCGCAGATGCACAACAAAGGCAATTACATCATCAGCCTTGGCGTTTTCGCGCGCTGGCTGGCCGAGCAGGCGCAGGCGCTGGGCGTTGAAATTTACGCGGGCTTTGCCGCCGCCGAAGTCCTTTATGACGACAAAGGCGCCGTGAAGGGCGTGGCCACGGGTGACATGGGCGTGGGCAAAAATGGCGAGCGCACCGCCGCCTATCAACCAGGGATGGAGCTGCACGCGCAGCAAACGGTATTTGCCGAAGGCTGCCGCGGCTCGCTGACCAAAACGCTGTTTGAAAAATTCGGCCTGCGCAAAAACTGCGACGAACAAACCTACGGCATCGGCATCAAGGAGCTGTGGGAAATCCCCGTGGACAAGCATAAAGCCGGGCTTATTATCCATACCGCTGGCTGGCCGATGGACAGCCAGACTTACGGCGGTTCATGGATGTATCACATGGACGGCAATACGGTTTCGATTGGCTATGTCATCGGGCTTGACTACCAAAACCCGCACATGTCGCCGTTTCAGGAATTTCAGCGCTTCAAGCTGCACCCTGCCATTCGCAAGTATCTCGAAGGCGGACGCCGTATTGCCTACGGCGCGCGCGCTATCAGCGAAGGCGGCTTGCAATCGCTGCCCAAGCTGACGTTCGCAGGCGGGCTTCTGGTCGGCGATACGGCGGGCTTTCTGAACGTGCCGAAAATCAAGGGCAACCATACGGCCATGAAATCCGGCATGCTGGCGGCGGAGGCCATCGCCAAAACCTTCAACACCGGCCATGCGCAGGGGGCGGAGTGCGGCAGTTATCAGGAGCTGTTCGACAAAAGCTGGCTGCGCGAAGAGCTTCACCGCGTGCGCAATATCCGCCCGAGTTTTCACAAGGGCTTTTTGCTCGGCTTCCTTTACTCCGCCATCGACACCGTGCTTCTGCGCGGACGCGCGCCATGGACGTTTAAAAACCACGCCGACCATACGCAGCTGAAAAAAGCCAAGGACGCGCCGAAAATCGACTATCCGAAGCCGGATGGTGTTTTGACGTTTGACAGGCTCTCCTCGGTGTTCCTGTCCAACACCAATCACGAAGAAGACCAGCCCTGCCATTTGCAGCTGAAAGACGCGGGCGTGCCCGTGCGCATCAACCTTGCCGAATACGATGCGCCGGAGCAGCGTTATTGCCCCGCGGGCGTCTATGAAATCGTCGGCGCAGAGCAGAATGAACCGCGCCTGCAAATCAACGCGCAAAACTGCGTGCATTGCAAAACCTGCGACATCAAAGACCCGACGCAAAACATCAACTGGGTGACGCCGCAGGGCGGCGGCGGGCCGAATTACACCAGCATGTAATCGGCTGTTTTTCACAGCCTGAGCGTTGCGAGTGGGAAGGCCATGCTGCGCAAGGGCGGCACGCCGGGGCTTTTTACAATATGTAAATTATAAAGGGGGAATCAGCGACTTAAGTCCTTGGCTGCGCTGGATTTTTCTGCTGCGCCGCCGCAAATGTGCAAAAAATGGCGGTTTTATTGGGTTTTTCGCAAAAACAGCCCTTTTGGGTGAAAATGAGAACCAGTTGCAAAACCCCCATTTTGAAACTTTTGCAATAAATACTTCGCCGCAATAATCGAAAATTATAAAAATTTTCACTTTTTTTTAAGTTTCGTGCATTTTTTGCTTGAACAGAGAATCGGATTTTTTTATAAAAGTCTTACACACCCTCTATTACCGCCGTTTGTCCGGAGAGCCCTTAAAAGTTCTCCGGACTTTTTTTCATCGCGCGGCCTGCGCTTCTTTCGTCCCCGTTTTTTTATCGGCTGCCCTGTTTTCCGCCGCGTGGCGTGCTAGAACAGACGCATCATGACTGTCACCCTGCCACTCGCCGCCGCCCTTATGTCCGCCGTTTTTGTTACGTCGGTGCTGTCGGGTATTCTGGGCATGGCGGGGGGCATGATTTTGATGGGGTTGCTCGTATGGCTCTTGCCCGTGCAGCAGGCGATGATTTTGCACGCCATCGCCCAGTTCTTCGCCAACGGCAGCCGTGCGTTTATTCACCGCAAACATATCTACAGGCCGTCTTTGCCGCTTTACTTCGCGGGCATGTTTACGATGTTTTTCGTGCTGGCCTTTGTGGCCTTCGTGCCGCCCAAATCGCTGATTTACTTCCTGCTGGGGCTGGGGCCGTTTATTTCGTATCTGCTGCCCAAATCGCTGAAGCTGGATTTCACGCAGCCCAAACAGGCCTATGGCTGCGGGCTGATTATCGCCGCCTTGCAGCTGACGGGCGGGGTATCGGGCGGCATGCTGGATATGTTTTTCCAGACGCGCAAGCTGACGCGCCATGAAACCGTCGCGACCAAGGCCTTTACGCAGGCGGTGTCGCATGTACTGAAATTCGTCTATTTCGGTTTTGTGGTCAGCGATTTCAGCAGCGCTGCGGGCGGGCTGCCGCTGTGGCTGTGCCTTGGGGTTATTCCCATGGCGCTGATGGGCTCGGCCGCGTCCAAGTTCTTTCTGGAGCGTATCAGCGACGTCCATTTCTACCGCGCGACGCAGGTGGTGCTGTTCAGCATCGGCACCGTCTATCTGGCGCGCGCGGTGATGCTGGTGCTGGCCTAGTCCTGCGCGGCCATATACAGGCGCATATAAGGTATGTGCCCGGCTTGCCGTGATTCTGGTGAGCGGGGCGCCTTTTATTTTACATAAAATATAAAAACCCCATAAAATCGCATTTTTAAGCCCTTGTTTTGCTGATTTAATTTTCAAT
>DDBY01000048.1 GCA_002334985.1 Micavibrio sp. UBA2020 | reverse complement strand
CATGAACGACCAGCCGGTGACGGCCGCGAAAAATCTGCTGACGCATTGTGCTGACGCCTCGCCGGAATCCGTGATTGTCGCGCTGCTCGGTCCTGCCAAGGGCGCGCTGATGGCGGAGGCGGAGCTGGATACTCTCATGCGTCATACTTTCGGCGACCGCGCCGTTGACCTTGTGCGTACGCTGGCCGACCCTGCAAATGCAACCGATGCTGCGATGAAACGCGATGCGGAGCGTATTTTCATGGTCGAAGGCCTTTCGACCATGACCGACCAGATGATTGGCCGCCAGAAAATCGACGGCTTTCACCAAAAACGCTGGAACATCCTGCGCGGTCTTGAATCCGGCTTTGAAGATGTGCGCGGCAAAGACCCCGCGCTTGATGCGCTTTTTATCGATGCCCTGAAAAAGTCGCGCGAAACGCTGGAGGCGCTGGACAACGCGGCGTCCGCCGGAAAAAAGCCGCCGAAACCGCCGGGGATGTAAACTGATGCGCCTGATGACGTGGAATATTAATTCGGTGCGCCTGCGCCTGCCGCTTCTGACCGAAGTTATCGGCAAGGTGAAGCCGGATGTTTTTTGTCTTCAGGAAACCAAAACACCGGATGAATTTTTTCCTGTCGATGCTCTTGTTGAAAAAGGCTTCACACACCACCATTTTGCCGGCATGAAGGGGTATAACGGGGTTTGCATTTTCTCCAAATATCCGTTGTCGGAAAAAGAAGTCTATAAACGCTGCGGCAAAAACGACATGCGCCATATCTCGGCCAAGGTCAAAGCGCCCGGCAAGGCGTTCGAGCTGCATAACATCTATATCCCCGCAGGCGGGTATGAACCCGACGTCACCATCAACGAAAAATTCCAGCATAAACTGGATTTCGTGGATGAATTGACCGGTTGGTTTGCGGCCGAACGCACGTCGAAAGCGCCCATGGTCGCAGTGGGCGATTTCAACATCGCGCCCTTGGAACACGACGTCTGGGATAGCAAGAAAATGCAGAATGTGGTGTCGCACACGCCCATCGAGCGTGAAAAATTCAGCAAGTTTTTCGGCGGCCTTGGCTGGACAGATGCCGTGCGCCGTTTCGTGCCCGAAGATAAAAAGCTTTATTCATGGTGGAGCTACCGCGCCGCCGATTGGGACGCCGCCGACAAAGGCCGCCGCCTTGACCATGTCTGGGTAACCAAGCCGCTTGGCGGCATGCTTAAAAAACAGCAAGTGCTGCGCGAAGTGCGCGGCTGGACGCAGCCCAGCGACCATGTGCCCGTCGTTGTCGATATCGATACCGCGGCCTGAGCAAAGGAACAAGCAGATGGCATTCAATTCCCCTGAAGAAGAATGGTCGGCGCGGCTGAAAATCCAGCTTGATGACCGCATCATGCTCGCGGTATCCGAGGGCAGCCTTGATAAACTCAAAGCCGCGCTCAAAGACGGCGCCGACCCGTCGGCATCGCATAGCAAAGGCCTGCGCCTTGCCGCGGGTATGGGGCAGACCGAAATGGTGTCCGTTCTTTTGCATGCGGGGGCGGATGTTACCGCCATCGATAACGCCGCGCTGCGCACGGCAGTCAAGGGCGGGCACAAAGACGCTGCCGCCCTTTTGCTGGGTGCGGGGGCGGATGCCAACGCCGGCGAAGGCGAAGCGATTATCGAAGCCGCCAACCGCGGCAGTCTTGAATTGGTCAACCTGCTGATTTCCTACGGTGCCGATGTGCATGCGGATGATGACCAGGCGCTGCGCAAGGCGGCATTTGCGGGCAATCTGCCTGTGGTGCAGGCTTTGACCGCCGCAGGGGCGGATGTTTTCGCCATGCACGGCAGCGCGGTATCGCTGGCGCGCGCGGACAAGCATGAACATGTGGTTGAATACCTCGCCATGGTGATGGCGGAGCGGCGCGAATATTTCCGCCAGACGCTGGACATGATGGGGCGCGACGCGCCGGATGTGCTGCGCGAAGTGTGGCGTGAAAAGGACGGCAGCGCCACGCGCGAAGCCGGCCTGCTGCGGGCGCTCAAGCTGAATGAGTTCGAGCGTGCCCTCGATTTGCTGGAAAAATACGGCGGCGGGCTGACCGTGCAGGATGTTTACGGTCTTAAAGACCGCGAAGGCCGCAGCCTTGCGCAGCTGGCTTCTGCACGCGGGCAGCTGAAAAAGGTTTTTGATACGGCGCGCTGGGGCGGGCGTTTTGACGATTTGCGCGCGGCATGGCAAAAACTGCCGCCGCATGACCGCCGCGCAGGGGCGATGAACGATGACGATTTCGCGCATCTGGTCGCCGAAGAAGAACAGCGCCAGCTGCAAGACCGCACCGAAGGCCTGACGCTGAAGCCGCGCGCGCGCAAAAACGCCCCGCCGCCCGCGCCCTGATTGCCGGCGCAATCCATCAGGCTCCAGGGTTTAAAAAACAGCGGGCGCGGACTATTCCGTCCGCTGTTTCATTTTTTCAATAATGTCAGAATAGTCGTGCGCGCGAATGGTGGACGGACAGGCGTCCGGATGGGCAAACCATTTTTCGGCATCAGCCAGCGCGGTGACCACCTTCTGCGCGACACCTGCGCAGGCGGTTTTCGGCCGCAGCCACCGCGCAAGGCGTGATAAGCCGAAGGTGTTTTTGAAACGCGCCTGCACGGCCAGATGATAAATGCGAACATCCGCGGCCGTTATGTGCCCCTGCGCAGGCAGGGTTACCCCTTGCGCTGGCGCGATGCCGAGGTTTATAAAAAAGCAAGGCCGCGCGTTTTTGTCGAATTGAATTTCGAGCAGGTCATATCCGCCGTCTGCGCGCGCCCGCTGAAAGCTGTGAAAGTTTTTCTCTGTATCTTTGGGCGATGCAAAGCCGCGTGCGGCAATGGCAGGGAAAACGGCGTGCCTCACAGCCTCGCCCAGCTTCATCCGCCATGTTTGCGGCTTTTTGGTCATGCAGGGTTAATCCGAAACCACGCGGCAGGCGCGGCCGAGCATTTCGGCAAGGTCTTTCATCGCCTCGTCAATCAGGGGCGAATTAAGCCCCGCGGCGTTGCCGCTCAGGCGCAGGATAATCTGGTCTTCGGTGACGGCCAGCGTGGTGTCTTTCAGCAGGTTTAGTGCACCGCCCGTCAGCAGATAGGCCACGCGCATGCCCAGCCCCGCGATAATCGCCAGCGTCACGCTGCCGCGCGTCAGGATGTTGCGGGCATCGGCCACGATTTCATCTTCGCCCGTGCCGCCATAACGCACATAGTTGGCGAGGGACAGAAACGCGCGCCCTGTGTGGTCAACGCCGTAAAGTGGCAGCAGCAAAATACGCTCGAACGCATGCACGGCCTGATAATCTTCGTGTTCGAACCAGCCTGTATCGCTGAGCAGGCAGGCGGATTCCAAAAGCTCGGTAAAGCTGTCCTGCTGCATGGCGAACAGCGGCGCCATCCACTCCGACATCAGGGTAAAGGATTTGACATCGTTGAAACGGCTGATTTTCAGCGCGACCTTGCGGCAGCTGGCGGTCAGCGCGTCCTGCTTTTGCGCGCCCGCCGGCAGGGCGTCGTAAATCAACCCCTCGCGCAGGCCGGTGGCCGAAAATATCACGCGCTCCGGCTGCATTTTTTCAAGCACGGCGGCCATGGCCAGCGCGGCGGAATGCGTATCCTGCGCGCGTTTTTTGGACATGCGGGCGCTGTGTTCCAATTCCTGCGGGCTTTGCGCGGAAAGACTGCGTGCGAATTCAAGCGCGGTATGGCCGGACATGCTGTACTGGTCCATGACTTTCAGCGGGTGGTTTGTCATGCGGATGTGCAATTTGGCCATCGCGCGCCATGAACCGCCCAGCACATAAAAATCGCCGCCCGCCCCCGCGCGGATAAAATCTGCTTTTGACAGGTGGCTGTCAATCAGCGCGCGCTGCGCGTCCACACCGCCTGCGGCGTGCAGACGGAGCGAGCCGACGGGAAAACTCTGTTTGTGTTCGACAACGTTATAGTTGACGGATATCAGCTCCAGCGAGCCGCCACCGAAATCGCCGATGATGCCGCGCTCGCCGAGGCCGTTCATCATGACGCCGATGGCGGAGAGGCGGGCTTCTTCTTCCCCGTCAATCACGCGGATATGCAGACCGAATTTTTTTTGCACTGCGGCAATGAAATCGGGGCCATCGGCGGCATCGCGCAGCGCGGCGGTCGCAACCGCCATCACGTCCTTGATTTTCATGGCGGCAATCAGGGCGGCGAAGCGGCCGATGCTTTGCATCGCTTTTTCAACGCCATCGGGATTCAGGCGTCCGGTTTTGCCAAGGTCGGCGCCAAGACCGCAGAGGTCACGCTCATTATGGATTTTCACAGGCACGCGGTTCATGCCGTCGAAAACCACCAGCCTAACGGCGTTGGAGCCGATATCGAGAACGGCGACATAATCTCTCGTAGGGACGGCTTCCGGCATGACAATACTCCTCAGGTGCGCTACTCTCCCCTTCTATAGGGAATAACGCCGAACAAGGTCAAATGAAAACGCTGTATCTTTTGCGCCATGCCGAAGCCGAAGCGGGCAGCAGCCTGCAGGACGGCGACCATGCCCGTGTTTTATCCCCCCGCGGCCGTGCGGAGGGGCGGGAAGTCGGCCGTTTCATGAAAGAGCAGGGGATGGTGCCTGAATTCATCCTCTCATCCGACGCCCTGCGCACGGTATCGACGGCACGGCTGGTGGCGGAGGAGCTGTTCGGCGACCGCAAAAACCCCATTACCAGCCGGTTCGAGCGCATGCTCTATCTGGCGCCGGCCGACGCGCTTTTGGGCCATGTGCAGGCGGTGACGGGCAAGCTCGACCGTTTGCTGCTGGTCGCCCATAACCCGGGCACGCTGGAGCTGGCAGTGCATCTGGCGGGGGCGGCGGCAGACAGCCTTGAAGGCTTCGCCCCTGCGACGCTGGCCGTTTTTGAAACCGATGCGGAAGACTGGGCGCTGATGGCGCCGGAAAATACGCGCCTCACGGCACATTTTGTGCCGCAACTTTAAAAACAGACGTCACATCCGCGAAGGCCGGCGTCTCGTTTCTGCTTATATTTGTGTGAAGAGGTTTCTGGATTCCGGCCTGCGCCGGAATGACTTGCATCGTTGCTAGAAAAAGCTCTGCGGGTCGATGTCGATTTTCATCTGGATGCTGGTGCCTGTTTTGATGCCGCCCAGCCATTCCGATAGGTAATTCTGCATGTTGATGTCCCGCCCGCTGCGGATAAGAAAGCGGCGGCGGTGTTTGCCGCGCAAAAACGCCATCGGCGCGGGGGCAGGGCCCAGCACGCGGATATCGTCATATCTGGGGGCGCGCTGCGCCAGTGCGCGGCAAAACTGGTCGAGTTTCATTTCATCGGTTGATTGTAAAATCAGCGCGGCCAGCTTGCCGAAGGGGGGCATGCCCGCGCGTTCACGCTCCCGCCCTTCTGCGGCTAGAAAGGCGTCGCGGTCGCCGGCGGCGAGGGCGCGTATCACGTTTTGCTCCGGCATATAGGTTTGCAAAAACACGCGCCCCGGCTTGTCGCCGCGGCCTGCACGGCCCGATACCTGCTGCAAAAGCTGGAATGTACGCTCGCCCGCGCGCAAATCGCCGCCCGAAAGGCCAAGGTCGGCATCGACCACGCCGACCAGCGTCAGCGCGGGAAAATGGTGCCCCTTGGCGACAATCTGCGTGCCGATGATGATATCGACTTCCTGTTTTTCAATCTGCGTGATGGCGCTGCGTATCATATT
>DDBY01000061.1 GCA_002334985.1 Micavibrio sp. UBA2020 | reverse complement strand
TCCCACTTGTCGTAGGGCTTCAGATATTCGTCGGCGTAACCGTACATGGAATTGGGGTCATAAGCCCAGCCGAAACCTTCGCGCGTGAAATGCGCAAAGCCGTGGTTGAAATCATGCACGATGAAATCAGGGTCCACCGGCGCGCCGTGCCCGGCCAGAAAGTTGGTAAGTTTTTTAACGGCATCGCCGACTGTGGGCGATGCGGGACGTTCGCGGTTGCGCCATGCGCGGCGCAGCTTGGGCCCCGCGGGCGTTTCGGGCGGCATATCGCCGATAACGGTGCCGGCCCAGTTGTCATGTTCGAACCCGGCCTCGACCATCGCATAAATAACCTTGGTGCCGTGCGAATGACCGATGAGGTGGAATTTGTTTTCCGGCGCGACATGGTCAACCAGCGCGCGCACAATGGCGGCATAGGTTTCAAGCGTGTAGTCGCCCGGCATGCGTAGGTTGCCGCTCTGCCCCTTGCCGGGGTAGTCGAGGGCGATGATGTTGAAATTATCCGCAGCGCCTTCGGCAAAGAAATCGAAACGGCGGGCGCTGTTGTAAATACCGCCAAGGCAGATGATGGTCTGCGCTGTTTCCGGATTGTTTTTTGCTTTCCATACGTTGTAGGAAATCTGCACCTGCTGCGTCTTGACCAGATTGGCATCGTCGTGCAGCCCTTCGGGCAGATAGGCCTTCATCTGGTCGGCGTGGTGGGTATAGGTGAATTCGCGGCGTTCAAACAGCGGCAGGAAACGCGCGTCCAGTTCGCGCGCGCGTTTTGCAACGGCCTGTTCCTCCGCCGTGAAGGCGCTTTCCATCGCCGGCGACATATTGCCAAAAACCGAAATATCTCTGTGCTGTGTCATGCGTTTTCTTTCGCCCACATATTTTCTGGTTCAGGAGAGTTTTGAGGTGCTCTAGTTGCCAGAAAATTAACACATTGGCAATGATATGTCTAACATAATATGAAAAATAATGGCGATTTTCAGCAATTTTCTGAAAGACTTACGATGTTGCGCCGCACAAATGCGGCGGCTTTAGCCGCAATACTTTTCGTTTATTGCGTAATTTCTGCGTCGTGCAGTCTGTAAAAGGCATTGTAGTCGTCGTCGCGGGGCACCAGTTCCAGCCGTCCGCGCAGTGTTACAGCATCATAAGAAAACGCGAGCGGCTTTTTTGCATGTGTCTCGACAATCAAGTTATTCGACACATGGTAGTGATAAGGGCAGGTCAGCGGATAGGGGCCGAGCAGGAAAACTTTCTGCGTCTCGCTCTGGTCCATCGGAAACATGAAGCCGCGCAAAATAATGTCTTTGCCGTCCAGCTTTTTCAGCTCCTCCGAAAACTCCGGCGTAACGCCGCTACGCTCGTATCCGTCCTTGTCCTTTACGCTATAGGCGGCCTGTTTGGTTTTGCGGAAAACCTGCCAATCGGTACCGCCTGCGGGCGTGGCGACGTAATCGGGGATGTTGGAGAGAATAAATTCCTCGCTATAAGTGCCGGTCACGGTTTCGACCTGGTCGAACGCGGCGGCGGCCGCCTGCGGCAACAAGAAAAGGCAAAGCGTAATGCTTGCGATTTTAAGTGAAGGAAGCGGGTTCATTATACCTCTGGCTTTATCTCAGGCGTAGCATGTCGGCAGGCGCGGTTCTTGCCGCGCGCAGGGCTGGCAGCGTACTTGCCAGGAGCCCCGCGAAAAGCACCGCAGCGGACAGCCAAGCCCAGCTTACCTGAAACCCTGCCGCAGCGCCATGTGCCAATGCAGGCAAGTGGCCAGCCGCAAGGTCGTAACCGCCAATCCCCAACGCAAGACCAAGCGCAAGGCCGCAGGCCGCAAGAAAAATCCCTTCGTAAAGAACGATGCGGAACAGCCTCAGCGGTGTATAGCCAAGCGCCCGTAACACGGCAAGGTCGGCTTGCCGGTTTTCAAGGCTACCGGCGATGCCTGCAAATATTCCGAGTGCCGCAAGCCCAATAAGAAAGGCGGATATGAGGCCGAGCGCGCGCGTCCCGACACCGAAAACCGCGCTCAGCCGTGCCATTTCCAGTGCGGGATTTGCCGCAATCAGGGCGCTGCTTTGGTTGATGCTGCGCGGCAGATTGATATTTGCAATCGGACCTGATGTTTTTATCAGTATGGCGGTGATGTCGGCCCCGCCGCCGTGTGCATGTTCGAGCTCATGTTCGTGTTCGTCATCATGATGCTCATGTTCTTCATCGCCGTCGTCATCGTCATGTGCGTGCAGCGACTGCCCGTGCAGCTCCAGCACAGAATCGAGCGAGGTCAGGATAAGCCGGTCAACCACGCTGCCTGTCGGCTTCAGGGTGCCGACGATGGTATAGGCATGTTCTTCGTGATGATGGCCACCTTCGGCGAGGCCATGGGCGCCAGTGAAACGCACACCGGGGCTAAGGCCACTGTCGGCGCCCGCAACGGCTTCGAAAGGCTTTTGCCAAAAACGTCCTGCCGCGAGTTCCGCGCCGTAGTTCTGCATATAGTCAACAGTGGTGCCGACAATGCGAAAGCCGCGCCAGTTGTCGCCAAGGGCAAGGGGATAGGCCGCGCGCACCTGTGGGTGTTGCATCCATTTTTGCGCTTCGGCATAGGGGATGTTGCCGGTCGGCACGTCGGCGTGATATAGCGCCGAGAGAACGAGCTGCAGCGGGCTGCCTTTGGCGCCGACGACGATGTCGATGCCACTGCCGTCACGCGCAAGGCGTTCCTGTACGGCGGCCGTGAACTGCATAACGACCAGGGCCATCATCACGCCAAAAGCCGTCAGCAGAACGGCCAGTAAACTAGCCAGCTTGCGTGCTGCGAGGGAGCGGAGCGAGAGGGAAATATCTTTCATGCCGCCATCTCCCACGCCGTGTCAAAATAGGGCTTCAGGCGCGCATCATGCGTTGCCACCACAAGTGCCGCGCCACTGCGCGCGGTTTCATCAAGCAAAAGCCGCGCGACGGCGGCCGTATTGGCGTCGTCAAGGGCAGACGTCGGTTCGTCCGCGAACAGAATACGCGGCTTTGCCGCCAGCGCGCGGGCGATGGCGGCGCGCTGTGCCTCGCCATGGCTGAGCGCTTGCGCAGCTTGTTTTTCTTTGCCGTCAAGGCCGAGCCGTGCCAGCAGCGCGTGGATAAAAGCGTCGTCCGGTCTATCGCTGGCAAGGTGTACGTTTTCTAAAAGACTGAGATGCCCGAGCAGATGAAGTTTCTGGAACACAAATCCAAAAGACCGCCGCCGCAGCTTGTCAAGCGCAGTGGAAGACAGTGCGGCATAATTGGTGCTGTCGAAGGTCACATCGCCGTTCTGTGCGCGCATAAGCCCTGCCATCAGGCTCAAAAGCGTCGTCTTGCCGCAGCCTGAAGGGCCAAGCAGCAACAGGCGCCCGCCTGAATCGACGCCCAGCGCATCGATATTCAAAATCTCGCGCCCGCCTGCAGAGTGTTTCAGTTTCCGGATGTGCAAAATGCCCATGACGAAATCCCTCCTTCTGGCTGGTTTCTCCGTCATGCTTGAATTGTTATATTATAACAGTTTTATAGGCAAGGGGTATTATCCCCGTGTTTTTGAAGCCTTATATTGCCCGAAACTGAAATATCCCTGCGCTAAGGCGCACAAAATCAGCTGGACGGAGACAAATCTTTTTCACCTATTGCGGGGCGCCGCAACCGCCTCGATATCCATTTCAGGTTTTAGCGTGAAGTTCACCAGCGGCTGAATATCACGATTATCCGCCATGACGGGCGTGCAGCGTTGCAGCAGGGTGGCAAGGATAAGCAGCGCCTCCATGCCCGCCAAATGCGCGCCTACGCATACATGCTCCCCCGCGCCAAACGGCATATAGGCGAAGCGCGGGCGACCTTCGGATTCTTCCTTGCTGAAATGCTCCGGAAAAAATTCATCTGGATGCTTCCAATAGGCGGGGTGACGGTGCGTGACATAGAGCGGCAGCACGACGGAACTGCCTTTGCGCACAGGCATGCCCATCACCTCGTCCGCTTCTTCCGAAAAACGGTGAATAGCCCAGGCGGAGGGATAGAGCCGCAAGGTTTCCTTGAAAACCATACGCAGGTAAACGAGTTTCTCTGCGCTCTGGGCGCTCGGCATGTCGTTGCCGAGCGCGCTGTCCAGTTCCTGCTGTACCCGCGCGAGTACCTGCGGATGACGCGCCAGCAGGTACCAGCACCAGCCAAGAGCCGTGGAGAGCGTATCGTAGCCTGCCATAAGCAGAGTAATGATTTCGTCGTGCAATTGACGGTCGGTGTTTCCGGCGCGCACCAGCGCGTTCACCATGCTGTCGTCTTCGTCCTTGCGGATGGTACGAATGATGTCGCGCACAACACTGTCGGCTACGGCCTTGTCGCGGGCAAAGCGGCGGTTGACTTCAAGCGGCAGCAAACGTGGCGGTGTAAGCGGGTTTTGAATGAAGCGGTTGATATAGAAAAACCCGTCCATCATGGACGTGCCGAAGGCTTCGACTTTCGGGCGGATGTTATAGTTGAACAGCATATCGCTGATGTTGATGAGGCCGAGTGCCATCATCTCGCGCGAAATATTGATACGGCTGCCTGCGGATTGTTCCCATCGTGCGGCGATTTCGGCGGTGTTGCGCACGATAAGCGCGGCATATTTGTCAACATGCGCCGGCTGGAAATAGGGGGTAATAGCGCGGCGTTGCTTTTCCCAGACGTCGCCGGTGCTGGTGACGATGCCGTTGCCGCCGATATAGGACACAATACGGCTCCAGCGTGCGCCGCGGCTATATTTCTGCCGTGCTTTGATAAGGATGTGGTGCAGCGCGTCGGGGGCGGCAAAGGAATAGAAGTTGATGAAGGGGTATGCTTTGAAACGCAGGCTGTCGCCCTGCGCGCGGTGATGACGCAGGTAAAATCCGTAGGTGTCGCGCTGCATTTCCGGCATGTGGCCGAAAAGCGGCAGCGCGCCTTCAATATCCGGATATGGCTTGCAGGGCTGCGTCGTCATGTCCGGCGCTTTCTTTCATCGCATTGATGAATCCGTAAAGGTTTTCGGCGTCATACCCGTGCAGCATCAGGCGGAAACCGGCTTCGAATGTCGAAAGCGGTATCATCGGGTGGCGGTTATTGACCACGCTCAATATCTCGGGCCGTCCGAACAGCTGCGCGACATAGGTGGCGATGGTTTCGTCAAGCTGCAGAGAGTTGCTTGCGCGCCAGAAATCGTCATCGGAAAGCAAAAGCCCGAACATCGGCGTGTAAAGCTCTATCGCGCTTTGCAGGTCGAGGAAGTTATGCCATTTGTCGGGCAGGCTCTCGAAATCGTGGTCGAAAGGGCGGATGGGAGAAAAATCGATTTTTTCAAGCGGGAGGGCGGAAATGGTTTTTTGATTGCCGCGCAGATAGTCGTTGAGGTTGATAATGAAATTATAAATGTTCAGGTCATGCTGGATGAAGGTGTTATTACCGACATCAGCAATTTGACGGGGCATCAGCGGATGTGCAGGCAGTGCGCCGGCTGCCAGGTTACGGTTGAGAAACCCCAGAATTTGGCTGCCGATGTTAAAGTGCCGTAAAATCAGATAATTCGCATCACGGCTGACAAATGTTTTCATACCCCAGCAGATAATCGCATGCAGCGCGCGCGGCGAAGTCATGCGCCGCGGCAGGATGATGCGCAGCAGCTGGGTGATGCCGATGGTCAGGCGTGCCAGCGGGCGCACAATCGGCAGCAGGAATTGGCGCGAACGGCTGGCATTATTACGCATCAGCGCGGTTTTGACATCTTCACCGATAAACGTGCTGCGGTCGAGAAGCAGCGCGCGCCATGGGTCGGGATTTTTTTCGTCATGCAAGGGAGGGGTAGGCGCGTTTGTCATGCGTTACCCAGTTCTTCCAGTTGCAGCCGATAAAGACGTCCGACAATTTTGGCAGTTTTGATAATGCGCTCACCCATGCCCGGCTCGTCGAGGATGCCGGAATTAAGTGTCTCCACAAAATGCGCCATGTGGTCTTCGTCATTTTCAGCGTGATAGATGAAGAAGCTGACCTGTTCGTCCGCCAGTTGCAGCTGTTCCTGTATCTTGCGGCCCCAGACGCCGGCTTTTTTCTGGCCAAGCCCTTCGATGATGAACATGGCGCCCAAAAGGTCAAACGGATTGGTCTGCGTGGCGCTATGATACATGAAAGCGTGCAGCGCTTCGGTGCCGATATTCTTGGGGGCGCTGCGAATATCATCCAGCGTGCCGCCCATGGAAACGTAATGTTTTTCCAGCATCCGGAAATCCTGATGCTCCGCAACGGCATGTTTCAGAAACACCGAGCGCTGGTCGGTATAGCGCGCATCAATGCTGGAGGCGGCGCGCGCAATCCAGCGAGCGCCCTCGACAACCTGTTGCCGGTGGTTGATAAGCAGGGTTTTGTAATCTTCCTCGCGGAATTTTCCGCGGCGGAGTTTGTCTATCAGCGGTACGGTTTCGATGGCTGTGTCAAAGTCACTCCAGGCAATCATCAGGCCGCGCATGACGGCTTCGCTATTCATGATTTGATTCACGCTTATACAACCTCCAACATCATAAGCCCGTTCAGACAACGGCCGCTTTCGGGTACATGGCACAGGATTTTTTGGCCGCGTGCAAGCTGTTTTTCGCGGCAAAGCTCCTCCAGCATAATAAAAATTGAAGCGGTTCCCGTATTGCCGCGGGTGTAGAGGTTGCTGAACCATTTTTCTTCGGGCACCAGTGCGCCTGCCGCACGAAGAACTGCCACGGCATCCTCGCGCAGGGAGTGGGACGAATAGTGGCTGCAAAGAATATCCACGTCTTCCAGCCTGAAGCGTCCGCGCTGCAAAAGGTCAAGGTAGTGGGAGACCCAAACGGGTATCATTTCCTGCAGAAGGGTGAAATCCTGCGTCAGCATCAGGGCGCCGTTTTCAGCGGCCGCATGCGGGCCGCCATAGTTGCCCCATGGCACCGCCGTGCCATCCGCCGCGCGGCTGGCGCCCGCCGTCATGCAGGTGTCGAACTTATCGGCGTAGGAGCGCAGGTCAATCCACAGGATTTTAAAAGAGAGCTGGCGGCTGTTGGGTTTGTTTTCAAGGATGGCCGCGCCCGCGCCATCAGACAAGGTAAAGCGCAGAAAATCTGCTTCCAGCGGCACATGGCCGTCTTCTATAAAGCTGCGGGTATGTTCGTAAAATCCGGGGCGGAAATAGCGGCTGGCGAATTCGCTGCCGCTGACGGCGGCGCACTGGTGCTCGCCTGCGCGAATTTGGGTATAGGCAGACTTAAGTGCCATGAGGGCGCTGGCGCAAACGCTTTGAAAGCTGGCAATTTCCAGCGGCGGCAGTTTCAGTTCGGCATGCACATGCGAGGCCAGTCCGGGTAGCAGCATATCTGCAATCGTGGTTGATGTGGCGAGATAGGAAATTTGCGCAGCCGAGATTTCCGAATTTTCGATAGCGTCTTTAATTGCGCGACTTGCCATTTCTGCGTTTGTATAAAGCGGTCGTCCCTCGTGGTCGAGCGCATAATGACGCGTTTTGATGCGGTTTTGACGCAAGACAAGCGCGCGGTGCCGCGAAGGTTGCCCGCCTATCATTCCCAAATGCTGTTCCATGGCCGCATTCGATACGGGCTCGCCAGGCAAGAAAGCGCCAAAGCTGTTGATAAATACGTCGTTCATTCTTTCCCTGCCGTTTCGATATTCGTGAAGAGGAGCCGTTGCCCCGTTAGAAGCCGATTTCTAAGGCCGCCTTTTTGAGTATGCCTGCGCTGTGCTTGAGTGCGGCTTTTTCGCCCTCCGTCATCAGGGGAGACAGGGTTTTGGTGACGCCCGCGCGGGCAACGACGCGGGGCAGGGAAAGGGTGACGTTGCCGATGCCCTCCACATCATCGTTCAGCATGCTGCAGGTGATGATGGCGTTCTGGTCATCGACGATGGCTTCGGCAATGCGTGCCATGCCGCCGCCGATGCCAAACCACGTTGCGCCTTTGCCCGCGATGATACGCGCGGCGGCGCGGCGCACGCCGTCATCTATCTGCGCGCGCACGGCTTCGGTCACGGGGGCGGACAGCTGCGCCGCGCAATCGCCCAGCGGCATGTTGCCGACGCTGACGCCCGACCAGTGCAAAACTTCTGAATCGCCATGCTCGCCCAGCACATAGGCATGCACGGAATGGCTGGAAATCCCCAGATGCGCCGCCAGCAAGGCGCGAAAACGTGCGGTATCGAGCACCGTGCCGGAGCCGATAACCCGTGCAGGGGCAAGTCCATGGCTGCGCGCTGCGATGGCGCTGACCATGTGCGTCATGACATCGACGGGGTTGCTGGCAATCAACAGCACGGCATCGGGCGCGGCATCCAGAACTTTGGGAATGATGTCCGAAAACACATCCGCATTGCGGCGCAGGAGGTCGAGCCGCGTCTCCCCCGGCTTCTGCGCCGCGCCTGCGGCAATCATGATGATGCCCGCACCGCAGAGCGCCGCATAATCATCGCCGCCGG
>DDBY01000032.1 GCA_002334985.1 Micavibrio sp. UBA2020 | reverse complement strand
CTTGCGCATTTGCGCATCCATGGGTGGCTCTTGCGGCGCAGGGGCTGCCGTTTCAGCTGCTGGCGCAGAGGTTGTGGTTTCAGCTGCTGGCGCGGCCGTATCTTGTGCAAAAGCCGCTGCGGCACCCAGACATAGCGCCATGGCCAGCATCATCAAAAAACGCATCTTTCGCTCTCCTGCCCGAATTTATATCTTCCGGCCTGTATCCCAACGCGCCCCAGTGGCGCGGAGTTTCATGCAAAAGCGGGAGAGTTTCAAAAAACCCTCCCGCCCCGCTTGTTCATGAAAGCATCCCTGAAAATCAGGCCGCTTTTTTGTCCGCACCGTCGAAAGGCTGGCGCTCGACGATATGGTCGATAAGGCCGAATTCTTTCGCTTCTTCGGCGGACATGAAGCGGTCGCGCTCCAGCGCCTCTTCAATCTGGCTGATTTTCTTGCCCGTGTGCTTGACGTAGATTTCGTTCAGGCGCTTGCGCAGGCTCAGGATTTCGCGTGCCTGAATTTCGATGTCCGTCGCCTGACCTTGCGCACCGCCGGAGGGCTGGTGCACCATCACGCGCGAATTCGGCAGGCTGTAGCGTTTGCCGGCAGCACCCGCCGCGAGCAGCAGCGAGCCCATGGAGCAAGCCTGACCGATGCAAAGCGTCGCCACATCGGGCTTGATGTATTGCATGGTGTCGTACATCGCAAGACCGGAGGTGACAACACCGCCCGGCGAGTTGATGTAGAAGTAGATGTCTTTTTTCGGGTTCTCGGCTTCGAGGAACAAAAGCTGCGCGCAAATCAGCGTGGAGACATAGTCGTTCACGGGGCCGGAGAGGAAAATGATGCGCTCTTTGAGAAGGCGCGAGAAAATGTCGTAGGAACGTTCGCCGCGCGCGGTCTGTTCGATGACCATCGGGATGAGCGTGCTCATGTGTTCCGGCGTGTAAGTCATGGTGTACCCCTTGTGTTTATTTAATGCCCGTGTTTGCCCGGGCGTTTAGAGTGGCTGTCCCCCGCCCTCTCTCCAAAGAAAGGGGGCGGTCAGCAAAACTGACCGCCCCATCATAGCAAGCCTGAAAGATGAATTTAAGGCTTTTTTTAGTCCTTACTTCGGTGCTGCGCCTTTCGCGGGTTTTTTCGCGGTGGCGGCAGCGTCGTCGTTGGAAACCGAAGCGGCAGCGGCTTGCTGCTGTTTCAGGGCTTTCAAAGACGGGGTCCAGTATTCTTCGAACTGCGACAGAGCCGTTACCAGCTCGGGGCGGAAGCTCGTCGGTTTTTTGCTGATGCCGGTGCCGTTATCAACCGGAACGTCCGAGTTGATGATGGCAGCGATTTCAACGGCGGTTTTCGGAACATACGATTCACGCGCTTCCTGACGACCGGCTTTGATCGAGAATTCTTCGTGAATGGTTTTCTTGGTCTCGCCAACGATGATTTCGTTGACGACGCCCATTTTCTTCGCCTGTTCAGCCGACAACCAGGTGTCACGGTTCAGAACCGTTTCCCAGAATTTGTGGTTCAGGCCGGTGTGGCGGACGTAGATGTCAACCAGGTCGTCTTTCAGACGGTCGGTGAAATCCGCGCCGATTTCGATGTCGGTCAGCTGGGTCGATTGACCGTTGCCCGACAGCGGCTGGTGAATCATGTACTTGGAGCTGCGGGTCATCTTGCGCTCGTCACCCGCGACCAGCAGGATGGAGCCCATGGAGGCCTGATAACCCGTGCCGATGGTGGTGATTTTCGCGTCGATGGAACGCATAACGTCATAGATAGCGAGACCCGCGATAACGGAACCACCGGGGGAGTTCACATACATCGTAATCGGCTCTTTGCTCTTGCCTTCACCGCTGAGGTCCGAGTTCAGGTACAGCAGGGACGCGCAAACGATGGATGCCATCGTGTCTTCAACCTGGCCTTCGACCAGAATGATGCGCTTTTTCAGCAGCAGGGAGTAAAGGTCGTAGCCACGCTCGCGGCCGCCTTCGATTTCCGTCACGGACGGAATCGTACGGGGGGCGTTGGTCACGCCGCCACCAATGGAAGCGGTTACTTTATAGAGTGCCTTGGAAGCAGCTTCGTCAAAGTAAGCATCAAGCGGCTTACCTTCGGACTGTGCCTGCAGCATTTTGTGCAGGTAGTCGTTTGCATCATCCGCAATACGCGCTCTTTTTGCGTCAAAATCTTGGGTCATCTTTCAGTTTCCTTTGCTTGCCAGTTTTTTCTTAATTGGAGGCACACACGTCGATTACACAACGTTATTGAGCAGTCGTTTTTGAATAGAGTTATTCTAACCCAGTTTTCAGAAACGACGGAAACGTTTTTTTTACTTTTTCTTTACTTTTTGTCTTTTTTTGACCCAAAAGCGGGCTAAGAAGCAATAAAATTACTTCTTAGCCGCCTTTTTTGTCTTTTTCGGAGCTTCTTGCTCTGCCGCCTTGGTCAGTTCATCGACGCTGACGTCTTTAGAATCGACCTTGACCTGACCGAGGATGAAATCGACCACTTTTTCCTCATAGACGGGAGCCTTGAGCTGCTCCAGCGCCTGCGGGTTTTGCTGGTAGAATTCGAAAACCTGCTTTTCCTGACCGGGATAACGGCGGGCTTCGGCAATCACGGCCTGTTGCAGTTCGGGCATGGTGACTTCGATTTTGTTGGCGCGGCCGATTTCAGCCAGAACCAGACCCAGCTTCACACGGCGCTCGGCAATGTCTTTGTACTCCGCACGCTCTTCCGGTGTGCCGACATCGTCGTGGTTGTGGTGTTCGCCATGGTGGTCATGCGGGCCTTGCACTTGGTGCAGGATGCCTTCGAATTCAGCTTCGACCATGCCCGGGGGCACTTCGAAGTCATGCTTCTCATCCAGAACATCGAGCAGCGCGCGCTTCAGCGTCATGCGCGAAACCTGGTCGTATTCTTTTTGCATTTGCTTGGATACTTCCTCTTTCAGCTTGTCGAGGGTTTCCATGCCCAGCTGAGCTGCAAAAGCGTCATCGATTTTCGGAACGACCTGACCGCGCAGCTCTTTCACGTTCACTTCGAATACAGCCGCAACGCCTTGCAGCGCTTCGTGGCCGTAGTCTTTGGGGAAAGTTACGTTGACGGTGCGCTTGTCGCCCGCTTTCGCGCCGACCAGCTGCTCTTCGAACGTGTCGATGAAGCTCTTGGAGCCGAGTTCCAACGGGAAGTCATCGCCCTTCATGCCGGGGAAAGGCTTGCCGTCAACCGTGCCGTCGAAATCGATAACAACGATGTCGCCGTTTTTGGCAGCGCGTACTTCTTCGATTTTCTCGCTGGTTTTGTTGCTGTCGGCGATGCGCTGCAGCGCTTCGTTGATGTCTTTGTCAGACGGCTTGGCCACCAGCTTTTCAAGCGCGATACCATCCAGCGCCGAAACTTTGATTTCCGGCAGGATTTCGATAGCCATGGTGTATTCAAGACCTTTGGCTTCGTCGAAGGTTTTCACTTCGATTTTCGGGCGCATCGCGGGGCGCAGGTTGTTTTCGTTGATGGCTTTCATCGTGCTGTCGTTGACAGCCAGCTCCAGCACTTCGCCCATGACCGACTTGCCGTATTTGGATTTCAGAAGCGGCAGCGGAATTTTGCCGGGGCGGAAGCCGGGCATTTTCACCGTCTTGCCCAGCTCCATCAGGCGCTCGTTGATTTTTTCATCAATCTCTTGCGCGGTCATGGTGACGGTGAATTCGCGCAGCAGGGCTTCCTGTTTGGTCTGGGTGATTTGCATCTGGAATACTTTCTTTCTGGTACGTTGTCTAAATCTGTTGTCGTCGTTTGCGCGGCGGGGCCGCAAATCTTTATAACGCGGCCGAAGACCGCAAGGTTTCGCGGCCAAAGGCCGCAGGTCAGGCATGCGGCTTTTGGCCGCTTGTCAGGCGTGGTGCGGGCGGAGGGACTTGAACCCACACGTCTTGCGACACCGGAACCTAAATCCGGCGCGTCTGCCAATTCCGCCACGCCCGCAAGGCGCCTTCCGGCAGGTGCACCTATGGCGCCCCTGCCTTGCGAATAGCCCGACATACATAAGAAAAACGGCGCTTTGGCGCAAGGGTTAAATAGCCCCCAAGGGGAGACGCAGGGGGCTTTTTAAGGAAAAACTCCGGTTTTAGCCCCTGCCCGTGCTGTCTGCCCCCGCATACAGACATGAAAAAAGGGGCCGAAGCCCCCTTTTCCCTTGTTCCGAGCCGAACCGGCTTAGCGCCAGCTGACGCCGTATTGGCGGGCGTATTTTTTGTTCAGGGTTTCAACCTGACGGTCGAATGTCTGCTGCTGGGACATATAGCTGCGCTCGAACGTCGCTTGTGCGTTGATGCGGCACTGGTCATAGGTTGCGTTGGTCTGGTTGATGCGTGCGCCCGTGCCCATGGCTTCAATCCACGACGTGCCGTCGCGGCGGTCACGTTGAATCTGGCGCTGGTTGTTGGAGATGCCGCGGGTAAAGCTGGCGTTGCAGGTCGCCATACGCGATTGGTAGCGCGAATATTGCAGGCGCACGTTGCTGCTGGCCTGCGAGTGGTACATGCTGACTTCGCGGTTGAAAGACGGGTCGTTCGCCCAGGGTGCGCGCGGCACGCTGTAGGTGATTTGATAGCCGCGCGGCGCGGTGTTATAGCTGCTCTGGCCATAGGTCGGGCTGCCATATTGGCCGCCACCGGAATAAATACCCGTGGTCACGCAGCCCGTGGTGCCGAGCGCGAGTGCGGAAATAAGGACGACTTTTTTGGCCGCTTTTGCGAAAGCTTCAATGCGGGATGTTTTCTTGGGTTCCATTGCTTTTCCCATTCGTTTTCTTGTTTTTCGATGAATTGAATAAAGCACCATAACCCCATACGTCCCTGCGGGTCAAGTATAATTTCCATATTTTTGAATTTAAATCCGCCCCCTGCGTAGCGGCGATTTACCGAGCGCATAGCGAAAAAGCCTCCCCCGTGTCTGAGGGGAGGCTTTTCTGGCTACGAAGTAAACGTGTTATTTACGCGGCGTTTGCGGCTGGGCTTGCCGTTTCTCGTGCTGCTGCTCCGCTTCGCGTTTTTTGAAGAAATCATCCGGGCTGTCGGGAATGCGGCCTGCCTTCACCTCGGCATCCAGATATTGCTTGTAAAGCTTCTGCATGGCGTCGCGGCGCGCTTTTTCCATGCTGTCTTGCATTTTTTCATCCGGGTCTGCCGCCGCGGGGCGCGTGGTGGCCTGCGTTGCGGCCGGCGTATAGCTGCCGGACTGCTGCTGGCGCAGCATCGATTTGTAAGGTTCCTGGTTGGAATATTGACGGTCAAGCGAATTGACAAGGGTGGTCATCGCTTTTTCATTGCTGTTTTGCTGCGTTTCAAGACGCGTCTGGATGCTCAGGGCGCGCGTACGCAATGCTTCCTGCTGTGCTTGCCAGTTCTGTGTGGCTTCGGCGATACGCAAGACTTTCTCTGCACCGCCCAGCTTACCATCGCGCAGGCTCTTGACGCGCTTGGTATAGCTCGCCAGTTGCGAAGTACGCGTCTGGTCGATGCGTGCCAGGTCTGCGCGCGCACGGGATTCAGCTTGGCGCATTTTGATATCTTGTTGTTCCGCCAACTGGCGGATGCGGTCCTGATACGCTGCTTCGTGCGCCCAGGGCTTTTGTTGCTGCTGGGTAACCGTTGCAGTAACGCCCTGCTGGCCATAAGGAACGGTGGTTTGCGCCTGTGCTTCGTTTGCGAAGCCTGCGGCACCGACGGCGAGTGTCACACCGGCAACAACCGACAATACAGCCTTGCGGATAGACGCTGCGCTAAAAGCAGAAGAAAGATAGCCCTTCTGGTCTTTTTCCGGTTTGTTCATTTCCATTGCGGCACCCACCCTAAAGCTGTCTAAAACTGTTTCGTACACGACACCTTTCACGGTGCCTGACACATCGCGGTTTCCGGTATAAAACCTGATAGACGATCTTACGAACAGGATACGGGGAATGCCCCCTGCTGTCAATATTTTTTACGGAAAAAATAACCCCGCCCACAATCCTTAATATTTGATTAACAACAGAAATTTCGGATGGAAAATCTTTTTGCTCCTCGCCCGCCGCTTCTATTTTGACGGATTGCGCCCCGCCAGCCAGCTGCGATATGGCTCCTTGCGGGCATAGGCGTCATCCAGCGCGATGATGCGTTTTTGCAAGTCGTTCTGCTCGCGCAGCTGTTGCAGCTCCAGCGCGGATTTTATTTGCGACAGACGGGCGCGGTAATCGGCCTCCCGCGCATTCTGGCGGCTGGCCAATGTCGAATAATCTGTGTAGCGGCTATTGCGACTATCGCCGAGACGCTCCAGCGACGACAGATGTCGGTTGGTATTCTCGATACGCTGCGCCTCGAGGCGGCTGATGTCCGCCTGCGCCTTTTCGCGGTACTGGCGCTGGCGGATGGCGCTTTCGCGGATAAGCATATTCAAATCGCGCTGGTAGGACTGGTCGTTTTCCCAAAGGCGTTTGGGGTTGACCTGATAGTCGCGGTAATGATGGGGTGGCGCGGCGTTATAGCCGCGGCTCTCCTGCGAATGCTGCGGCAAAGCGTAAGCCGTATCCGTGACATAGGCATCCCCGCGCTGGGGCGTATGGCTATGCGCGGGCGCAACCGACCACAAAGTCATGCAGGCGCAAACCAGCGCCCAAAGAATGACCATAAAAAACAGGGGCTTTTTCATCGAAATTTTCTCCGTGCCGGATAGAACATGGGGCGTTTTGCGCGCCCTTCTACCCCTTGGCACGGATTAAATATCGATATCCTGCACGAATTGCGCGTTTTCCTGAATGAACTCGAAACGCGCTTCGGGGTTTTTACCCATCAAACGGTCAATCAGCTGCGCCGTCGGCCCTTCGGGCTTTTTGCTGAAGGCCTGCCCCAATTCGGCATCCGGCAGCACGACACGCAGCAGGTTACGCTTTTTCATGTCCATGGTGGTTTCTTTCAGCTGCGCGGCAGGCATTTCACCCAAACCTTTAAAGCGGCTGATTTCGATTTTCTTTTTGCTCTTGAAAACGGTTTTCATGAGCTCTTCTTTATGGGCGTCATCGCGCGCATAAACGCTCTCCCCGCCCGCCGTCAGGCGGTAAAGCGGCGGCAGCGCCAGATAGAGCGCACCGTGTTCGATAAGCCCGCGCATTTCCTGATAAAACAGGGTAATGAGCAGCGAAGCGATATGCGCGCCGTCCACGTCGGCGTCGGTCATGATAATGACACGCTCATAGCGCAACTTGTCGATGCTGAAATCCTTGCCCGTACCGCAGCCGAGCGCCTGAATAAGGTCGGAAATTTCCTGGTTCTGACGGATTTTGTCGGACGTGGCGCTGGCGACGTTGAGAACTTTACCGCGCAGGGGCAAAATCGCCTGCGTTTCGCGGCTACGCGCCTGTTTGGCGGAACCGCCGGCAGAATCCCCTTCTACGATAAATATTTCAGTACCTTCGGAAGATTTTTTGGAGCAATCCGCAAGCTTGCCCGGCAGACGCAATTTGCGCGTGGCGGATTTGCGGTTCATTTCCTGCACGTCTTTGGCGCGGCGGCGCTCTTCGGCGATTTCAATCAGGTATTCCAAAAGCACTTTGGAGCCCGCGTTATCGCCCGTCAGCCAATGTTCGAAATGGTCTTTGACCGCCGTTTCAATCAAACGTGTTGCATGAACAGATGTCAGCTTGTCTTTGGTTTGCCCCTGAAATTGCGGCTCGCGGATGAAGGCCGACAGCAAAACGGTGGCGGAGCCGAAAATATCGTCCGGCGTCAGAACGCCCGCCTTTTTGTTGTTAATCATATCGGCATAGCTGCGCAGCCCCTTGGACAGCGCCGAGCGCAGACCTTGGACGTGCGAACCGCCTTCGGGCGTCGGAATGGTATTGCAATAGGAACTCAGAAAGCCGTTTTCTTCTTCTTCCGTCCAGTGGATGGCAACCTCGCAGCGGCCCTCCCCCTCCGGAAAATCCACCGCGCAGTAAAACGGACGCGGCGATACGGGCGTTTGCCCTTCAGTCAGCGAATACAGATAATCAAGGATACCGTTGGGAAACTTGATGATTTCTTCATTCGGCGTTTTGGCCGCATCCTTGATAAGCTCGGGCGTGCAGCGCCAGTGGATTTCAACGCCGCGGTACAAATACGCCTTGGAGCGTGCGAGGCGGTAAATCGTATTCGGGCTGAAAACGGCGTCCGTGCCAAAAATTTCAGTATCCGGCACAAAGGTAACGGTGGTGCCGCGCTCTTTGGTCGCGCCGAGTTTTTTGAGTTTTCCCTGCGCATGGCCGCGGCTGTATTCCTGACGGAACAGCTCTTTGTCGCGCGCGACCTCGACCGACATCGCGCTTGAAAGTGCGTTCACGACCGAAGAGCCCACGCCGTGCAAACCGCCCGACGTATTATAAACCTTGCCGCTGAATTTGCCGCCGGAATGGAGGGTCGTAAAAATGACCTCCAGTGCCGACTTGCCCGGATATTTGGGGTGGTTGTCGACGGGGATGCCGCGACCATTGTCGCTGATGGTGACTTTGTTGCCCGGCTCCAGCAGGATTTCGATGCGGCTGGCATAGCCTGCGACGGCTTCGTCCATCGCGTTATCCAGAATCTCGCTCACCAGATGGTGCATGGCGCGTTCATCCGTCCCGCCGATATACATGCCGGGGCGTTTGCGGACGGGCTCCAGCCCCTCCAGCACCTCGATGTCGGCGGCGGAATAGTCTCCCTTGCGGGCAGTATCGGTGGATGCGGCCATTTTCTTGGACTTTTTAGCTGTTTCGTTCATAAGCCGCACTTTACGCATTTCAGGAAACGAAGGCAAGCGCCCCGCCCGATGGAACCTTTCCCGCCCGCCGCTTGTATCCCATCAAGAGGCCGCCTATATTATAATCAAGGCTATAGGGGAATCTGCTGATATGAATTTCGAAAAACCCGACTACGACACCGCGCCCGCCCTGCGTACCATCGCCATGCCCGCGGACACCAACGCGAACGGCGATATCTTCGGCGGCTGGCTTTTGTCGCAAATGGACTTGGCGGGCAGCGTGGTCGCGCACCAGCGCGCCGGCAGCCGTATCGCCACCGTCGCCATCGACGGCATGGTTTTCAAACACCCCGTTTTCGTCGGCGACGAGGTCAGCTGCTATGCCCGCGTGGAAAAAGTCGGGCGCACCTCCATCACCGTGCACGTCGAAAGCTGGGCGCGCCACCGCCTTGCCGAAAGCGCGCATAAAGTCACCGAAGGAAAATTTACCTACGTCGCTATCGACGAAAACCGCAAGCCCACGCCTATCGCCGGACAAAACTGACACCCCTTTCCTGCATTTTCACGAAAGTACAGATGATGAAGCATTTTGTTTTTTCCGCCCTTGCCTCCCTCGCTTTTGCCAGCCTGTTCGCGGGCAGCGTTATGGCGGGCGATATCTACGGCATGAAAAAAGGCGAGCGCATGGCCGGCATCGGCAGCCTGTTCGGCGGCGACAACAAGCAGCCGGAAAAGAAAGGCCCGCCGCAGCACCCTATCCATGACGAACAGACGTTCGAGCAGCTGACGACTGTCCATACCGTCATGCCGTTCAAACGCGCCGACCTTTATTTCACCATGAACCTGCCGAGAGACTGGCAGACCGACATGCTGCCTGATGACAAAGCGACGCTGAGCGGCCGCATCATTGGCGACATTGCGCGTTTTTCAAGCCCGATGATTGGCACCAAGCGCATCCGCGCCTCTGTCCACGGCGCCTATATCGAGCACGAAATTTCCGCTTCCAACTGGCTGCGCAACTACATTCTCAGCAGCGGCTTCGCCCCCGAAGGGGACATCATTACCGATGAGAAGAACCCGCGCCGCGCCTCCATTTTCTTCGTCAACCTTGATAACGGTGAAAGTTTTTACAACTACATCACCNNAGACTGGCAGACCGACATGCTGCCCGATGACAAAGCGACGCTAAGCGGCCGCATCATTGGCGATATTGCACGTTTTTCAAGCCCGATGATTGGTACCAAGCGCATCCGCGCTTCTGTCCACGGTGCCTATATCGAGCACGAGATTTCCGCTTCCAACTGTCTGCG
>DDBY01000073.1 GCA_002334985.1 Micavibrio sp. UBA2020 | reverse complement strand
GCCTTGGCAGGTTTGCGTTTGGGCGCGGGTTTTTGCGCGTCTGCTTTTTTTGTGTCCGGCTTTTGCGCGGCTTGCTTTTCGTCACCCTTTGCCGTTGCGGCCTGCAGCGTCACGGGGAGTGAAAACACGGCCAGCACGAAAAACGAGGCCAGCAGCGCAGCGGGGGCGGTCAGGGGGCGTTTCGCAAACATCCGGCTATTATCCTTATCAGGTGGCGTCTTTTGCGCGTATGATAGATGAATTATACTACGAAAACAGTTGTTTTTTCGCTTAATAACCACCGGATGAAGACCAAGAATGCTGGCCAGCCTTTGGAAACGCGCCAAACCCGACCTGCCCCCGCGGCTGGATACGCCGCGGCTTTACCTGCGCCTGCCTGAAGCGGGCGATGTGGCGGCATGGACGGCGCAGATTGAGCGCAATGCGGATTTTCTGCGTCCATGGAGCCCTGCATCAACCTTGCGGCAGGTGAACCGCCACGGCTATGCCGCGCGGCGCGCGCTGTGGCAATACGACAGCAAGCAGGGCTGCGCGCATGTATTTTTTATTTTCAGACAAGAGGACAATGCGCTTTTGGGCGGCATCACGCTTGGCAATATTATTCGTGCCGCCGCGCAAATGGCAACACTCGGCTACTGGCTGGATGAGGCCGTGCGCGGACAGGGGGTGATGGCGGAGGCCGTCGGCAGGCTATCGCAATATGCCTTTGACGATTTGGGGCTGCACCGTCTGCAGGCGGGCTGCCTGCCCGAAAACCGCGCCAGCCAGCGCGTGCTTGAAAAAAACGGCTTTCATGCCGAAGGCATCGCGCGCGGCCTTGTCAAAATCAACGGCGTGTGGCGCGACCATCTTATTTTCGCAAAAATCGCGGGCGACGAAGCGCAAGGCTAGGGCGCGCCGCGCTTGGCAATGTTTTTCTGTCAGGGTTTATTCACGCGTTTGCGTACCGTGGGGCCGCAGGGCAGCGTCATGTCGCCTGCCAGCACCGAGGCGCCGTCAATCGCATGTTTGCGCGTGCAAAGCGCGTCGGTCATGGCCTGCATCATGTCGTGCCGTGCGGCGGGGGCACCGCCCGGGGGCTGTTTATCGTCTTTGGCGGCAAGGCTGAGCGGCGTTTCGCCGTCATGGCGCGCGGCATCGGCACGCGCCCCTGCGGCCACCAGCACATGCAGGTTTTCCGGCCGCTCGAACATTACGGCGAAATAAAGCGGGGTTTCCCCCAGATGATTGCGTGCCTCGATGCGTGCGCCGGCATCGACAAGTCTTTGCGTGTTATCCGCGCGCGCGCATTGCGCGGCGAAATGCAGCGGCGTATTGCCCGCATGGTCGGGTGCATTAATATCGGCGCCGCGCGCGACAAGCCAGGCAATCTGACTGCTGTCCATGGCAATCACGGCGAAATGCAGCGGGGTCAGGCCGTCGGGCGCGGGCGTGTTGATGCTCTCCGGCCAGCGGGTGATGATATTGCGCACGCTTGTGACGTCGTACTTCCCCGCGGCATCGCAAAGCACGGCGGCGCTGGCGGCGGTAAAGGGGGCATCGTTTTTACCCTGCACGGCGGAAAAGCCGTGGCGCGCCGCAGCGCGGAGCTTGTCAAAGAAGGGGGAGGACATGGGGGTTCGAATCAAACTTGCTGTTTCAACAAGTCATGAAGGTTACGCCCAGTGCCTTCGGACTGTCAAAAATATTTTCCGTATTTGCGGTGTCTAAGTACCGAGAAGGGGGATAAAAATGGGCCGGAAAGGGAATTGAGCACATAAGCACCCCAAACGCATCCGCGGCGACATCCAAAACGTCAGACGCGCAAAACGTCAGGCGTGGCCGGCGTCCGCCGAAAGGGCATGGGCATCAATGCCAAGGCGCGACAGCGCCTTGCCCCATTTGTCGTCAAGGGCGGTGCCGAAAATCAAATCCTCGTCCGCAGGGATGGTCAGCCAGCTGTTGCCCTGAATTTCGGATTCCAGCTGACCCGCGCTCCAGCCCGCATAGCCGAGGGCGAAGATGCTGCGTGTCGGGCCGCGCCCCTCTGCAATCGCCTCCAGAATGTCGATGGTGCCGGTGATGCAGAGCGTGTCGTTGATGCGCACGGTGTCTTCGCGGATAAAGTCGGTGGAGTGCAGCACAAACCCGCGCCCCGTTTCAACAGGGCCGCCAAAATGCACCACGGGCTCGATAGGCAGTGAAGAGCGCGGCAGTTTCAGCTGCGACAGCAGTTCCCCAAATCCGACATCGGGCAGGCGCTGGTTGACCACAATGCCCATTGCCCCTGCCGCACTATGGGCGCAGACATAAACGACGCTGCGGGTGAAAAGCCCGTCTTGCAGCCCGGGCATGGCAATCAGCAACGAATGGCGGAACGGACTGTCGCCGCTCAGCAATTCGGGGTCTATCTGTGTGCTGCCCTGAAGCTCTTTTTTCATCATGCTATCCTATCAGAAAACCATGAAGGAGGGGTAAAGCGCGGCCGTCTTTGCGGGCAAGGCCATGAAACTTATGATTTATTCTTCGGCCGCCGCTTCGGCCGCGGGGGCAGGCTGCGCGGCGGGGGCTGTGCGCTTGCGTACCTGACGCCAGCGCTGCACGTTGCGGTTATGCTCTTGCAGCGTTTTGCCGAAAGCATGACCGCCCGAACCATCGGCGACGAAATAAATGAAATCGTGTTTTTCAGGGTTAAGCGCCGCCGCCAGTGATTCATAGCCCGGGTTGGCAATCGGCCCCGGCGGCAGGCCTGCGTATTTGTAGGTGTTGTAGGGGGAATCAACCTCTTCAAGGTCGCGGCGCAAAAGTGCGCGGCCAAGACGTGCCTTGCCCTCCGTCAGGGCATAGATAACCGTCGGGTCGGTTTGCAATTTCATGCCCATGCGCAGGCGGTTGACGAAAACGCCTGCGACGCGCGGCCGCTCCGCCGCAATCGCGGTTTCCTTCTCGACGATGGCGGCCAGAATGACCGCTTCTTCGCGGGTTTTGATGGGCAGGCCTTCCGCGCGCTTTTCCCAAAGCTCGTCAAGCGCGGTGTTCATCGATTTTTGCATGCGCGCCACGATGTCGCTGCGGTGCGCGCCGCGGGTGTAGTGATATGTTTCGGGCAGCAGGCTGCCCTCGGGCGGGATGGTGACGATTTCGCCCTGCATGGCGTCCGCGGCGTTAATCAGCGCGACGATTTCAACGGCCATCAGTCCTTCGGGCACGGTCAGGCGGCGCTGGAATGTTTTGCCCATGTGCAGGATGCGGATGATGTCGCGCGTCGATGCGACGGTCGGCATCAGGTATTCGCCGGCTTTCAGCCCGCCGCGTTTGGGATAGCGCCACGCGATGTAACGCGCGCCGATTTGAAACACGCGGGCATCATTGATAAACCCCTGCGCTTCAAGGTCGCGGGCGATTTTGGCGATGCCGCTGCCGGGCTCGACGAACATCATGGTGTTTTCGGGCATCACGCGCATGGCGTGAAAGGCACGGTCAAACCAAAGCCCCGCGGCCAGCACGGCGCAAAGCCCCAGAAGCGCGGCGTAAGCGAGAAACCGCCCGACCTTCACGCCCTACACCTTGCGAAAGACGAGGGACGCGTTGGTGCCGCCAAAGCCGAAAGAATTCGACAGCGCGACATTGACCTTTTTCTCTTTCGCCTTGTGCGGGACAAGGTCCACGCCTTCGGCGACGTCGGACGGGTCGTCCAGATTCAGCGTCGGGGGCAGGATGCCGGTTTCGATGGCCTTGATGCTATAAATCGCCTCCACCGCGCCCGCTGCACCCAAAAGGTGGCCGATAGCCGATTTGGTCGAAGAGATAGAAACCGTTTTGATGGCATCGCCGAACAAACGCTTGGTCGCGCCCAGTTCGATGTCATCGCCGAGCGGCGTCGATGTGCCGTGCGCGTTGATATAATCGACTTCGGCGGGCGTCACACCCGCGCGTTTCAGCGCGGCCTGCATGGCGCGGAAACCGCCATCGCCGTTTTCGGCGGGGGAGGTTACATGGTACGCATCGCCCGACAGGCCATAGCCGACGACTTCGGCATAAATCTTCGCGCCGCGCTTTTTGGCGTGTTCGTATTCTTCCAGAACCACAACGCCTGCGCCTTCGCCAATCACAAAACCGTCGCGGCCTTTGTCGAACGGGCGGGATGCCTTTTCCGGCGTATCGTTATAGCTGGTGGACAGCGCGCGGCAGGCGGCAAAACCGCCCACGCCAACGCGGCAAATGGCGGCTTCGGCACCGCCGGCGACCATCACGTCCGCATCGTCAAACGCAATCAGGCGCGCGGCATCTCCAATCGCATGGCTGCCCGTTGCGCAGGCGGTAACAACCGCATGGTTCGGCCCCTTGAAGCCGTAGCGGATGGAAACCTGCCCCGAAATCAGGTTGATAAGCGAAGAGGGGATGAAAAACGGGGAAATACGGCGCGGGCCTTTTTCAGCCATGAGCAGCGAGGTGTCGTGAATGTTCGAAAGACCGCCAATGCCCGAGCCGATAAGCACGCCCGCGCGGCAGCGCGCTTCTTCGTCAGCGGGGACATAGCCGCTGTCTTCAACTGCATCGACGGCGGCGGCGTAGCCGAAGTGGATGAACTTATCCATCTTCTTCTGCTCTTTGGGCTCGATGTATTTATTCACATCGAACAGGCCTTCGGCGCCTTCCCATACAGGCACTTCGGCCGCAACCTGCGAGGCGATGTCGGAGGCGTCAAAACCGCGGATGTTGCGGATGCCCGATTTACCGGCGGTGATGGCCTGCCAGTTATGTGCAAGACCTTGGCCGAGCGGGCTGATGATGCCCATACCTGTTACGACAACACGTCTCATGTTCTATATCCTGTATGCTTTGGTTTGCTGCTGGATGCGGCGTGATGGATTCGGGTGCAGTATAAATCTAAATGGTGCCGCGGCGGTAAAAGAACAGCCCCTCTCCTGTTTTGCAAAGAGAAGGGCTGTTCAAATCCGTATAAACGGCGCGCCGGTTAGGCGGCTTTCGCGTTCTGCTCGATGAAGCTGATCGCGTCTTTTACGGTCTGGATTTTCTCAGCCGCATCGTCGGGGATTTCGATACCGAATTCCTCTTCAAAAGCCATGACGAGCTCGACCGTATCCAGGCTGTCTGCGCCCAGATCGTCGATAAAGCTTGCATCGTCAGTAACTTTGGCGCCATCAACGCCCAAATGTTCGACAACGATTTTCTTGACGCGTTCGTTGATGTCGCTCATGTAAAACCTCGTTTGATTACGTTAAAGCTCTTTTCCCTGCCGCGCAGAGAGTGGCATTAGGTAACATAAATTTTCCGCATTGCAAATAGAGATTGATTATTTACATAATTAAATAAAACCAAACTCCGTTCAGATGCAAAAAGCCCCGCCGTCTGGGGCAGGGCTTTTTGTCTGAAAGGCGATAGCGAGGCGGCTTAAATCACTGCCGCAGCAAGCGGCTTAAATCATCGCCATGCCGCCGTTTACATGCAGCGTCTGGCCGGTCATGTAACCGGCTTCGTTAGAGGCGAGATAGACCACAGCCGCTGCGATGTCTTCGGGCGTGCCCATGGCGCCTGCGGGGATGGTCGCGTTGATTTTGGCTTTTTGCTCGTCATTCAGCGCGTCGGTCATGGCGGTTGAAATGAAGCCGGGGGCGATGCAATTGACTGTGATTCCGCGGTTGGCGACTTCCTGCGCCATGGATTTGCTCATGCCAATCATGCCGGCTTTGGACGCGCAGTAATTCGCCTGCCCCGGGTTGCCCGTAACGCCAACGACGGAGGTGATGTTGATGATACGGCCCGCGCGGCGTTTCATCATGCCGCGAATGGCGGCGCGGATAAGGCGGAAAGGCGCGGTCAGGTTCACATCCTGCACAACCTGCCAGTCTTCGTCTTTCATGCGCATGAAAAGACCGTCTTTGGTCAACCCTGCGTTATTCACGAGGATATCGATTTGCCCCATGGCGTCTTCGCCCGCCTTGACCAGCGCATCGGCGGCTTCGGCCGTGTTCAAATCGCCGGGTACGACATGCACGCGCTCCTGTCCGATTTCAGCGGCAAGCTTGTTCAGCGCCTCCACATTGCGGCCGGAAAGGGCGACGTCTGCGCCCGCGGCATGCAGCGCCTTGGCGATAGCCCCGCCAATGCCGCCCGAAGCGCCGGTGACGAGTGCTTTTTTACCCGAAAGATTGAACATGCGAACCTGCCCTTTTGTTTGTTGTTTCGTGCTTTATTTAGACGGTTTTGTCGAGAAAGTAAATGCAAGCAACGCCTGCGACGATTAAGGTGCCGCCGAGCGCGGTGCCAAGGCCTATTTGGGTTTCGCGGAACAAAACCCATGCGAAGAGTGCCGTGAAAAGCGGGTAGGTAATTTCTATGAGGCCCGCCATCGTGGCGTTTTTAGCTTTTACGCTGAAAAGGATAAAAACGTTCGCGGCGACGTAAACCGCGATGCAGGCGAGTGCCAGTTTCGTCTCACTGCCGGCTTGCTTTAAGGCAGTCCAGTCGCGGCCGTGGGTTTTTTGCACAAAGCCGAGGGCGAGGCCGAACAAAAGGCTGCCAACCGCGCAAGTGACAATCACGCCGGCGACAGATATATTTTTCATGAGCTGCTCGGTCAGCGTGTAGTTGAGCCCCCATAGCACGGCGGCGCTGACGGCATAGACAAGCCATAGACTGCCGGCGGCGGCCATCGGTTACGCTTTTCCGGAGGGCTGCGCCCAGAAATAAACCATCACCAAAAGCCCCGCGACGGGGATAAGCAGCAGCAGTTGCAGCCAGCCGCTACGTCCCGTATCGTGCAGGCGGCGCGCGCCGACGGCAAGCGACGGAATGGCCAGCGCAAGGCTGATAAGGCCCGACAGCAAATAGAAAATAGACAGAATTTGGCCAAGCCCTTGCAGCAGCAGGCACAGGACGAGCAGGGGCAAAAACCACAGCCAGAATTCACGCAAACCCGCGCGGCCATCGAAATTGGCGTAGTTGTTCAGGATATGGCGGGCGTTTTTTTGCACGTCGGCGGAAAGGGCATTGAAGTCCATTCTCGTTTTTCCTTTTTTTTTATCGCGCGGCGGCGGTTTATTTCAGAAACTCTTCGATGTCTTTGGGCGTGCCGACGGCGCGGCCGGTCATGTCGCCCTCGATACGCTTGGTCAGGCCGGTCAGTACCTTGCCCGCGCCCAGTTCAACCGTTTCGGTGACGCCGCGGGTTTTCATGTACATGACGGATTCGCGCCAGCGCACCATGCCGGTCACCTGTTCGACCAGCAGGTTTTTGATTTGTGCGGGGTCGGTGACCTCGCTTGCAATCACGTTGGCGACCAGCGGTACGCTCGGCGCGCGCAAGGCGATTTGCGCCAGTGCATCGCGCATGGCATCCGCCGCGGGCTGCATCAACGGGCAGTGGAATGGCGCCGATACCGGCAGCAGAATGGCGCGTTTTGCGCCGCGTTCGGTTGCAAGCGCCACGGCTTTTTCAACCGCGGCCTTGTGACCGCTCACGACCACCTGGCCGAACGAATTGTCGTTCGCGGCGGCGACGATTTCCCCGCCGCCCGTGGCGGCAGAACCGGAAACGCTGCTGGCGGCCTTGACGATATCGGTCACGTCCGGCAGCTCCAGCCCCAGAATGGCCGCCATGGCGCCGACGCCGACCGGCACGGCTTTTTGCATCGACTGGCCGCGCAGCTTCAAAAGGCGCGCCGCGTCGCTGAGGTTGAAGGAGCCTGCAGCCGTCAGGGCGGAATATTCACCCAGCGAATGCCCGGCGACAAAGCCGCAATGGGCGGTGGTGAACAAATCCGGCTTCGCCTGTTGCAACACGCGCGCGACGGCGACGGAAACCGCCATCAGCGCAGGCTGGGTGTTTTCGGTGAGGTTGAGGTCGGTATCCGGCCCTTCAAACATGATGGCGCTGAGTTTTTGCGACAGCGCGTCATCGACTTCCTGAAAAACCTCGCGCGCGGCGGGGAAGGCTTCGGCAAGGTCTTTGCCCATGCCGATAAACTGGCTGCCCTGGCCGGGGAATACGAAAGCTTTCATGACGTGC
>DDBY01000038.1 GCA_002334985.1 Micavibrio sp. UBA2020 | reverse complement strand
GCGCAGGGTTTTATGCGTGGTCGACGTCGTGACATGCGCATGCGCGATGGGGGACGGATAAGCCCCGCCCGCAATCAAACCCGCATAATGCGCCATATCGACCATCAGGTAGGCGCCAACACTGTCGGCAATCGCGCGGAAACGGGCGAAGTCGATAACGCGCGGATAGGCAGAGGCGCCGGCGATAATCAGCTTGGGTTTATGTTCCTGCGCCAGCTTTTCGACTTCATCCATGTCAATCAGGCCGTCTTCGGCACGCACGCCGTATTGCACGGCGTTGAACCACTTGCCCGACAGGTTCGGCTTCGCACCATGCGTCAGGTGACCGCCCGCAGACAGCGCCTGACCCAGCACCGTATCACCGGGCTGCAGCAGCGCCAGCAGCACGGCCTGGTTGGCCTGCGCACCCGAATGCGGCTGCACGTTGGCGAATTTGCTGCCAAAAAGCTTGCAGATGCGGTCGATGGCCAGCTGCTCCGTCACGTCAACGAATTCGCAGCCGCCGTAGTAACGCTTGCCCGGATAACCTTCGGCGTATTTGTTGGTCAGCACGGAGCCTTGCGCCTGCAAAACCGCGCGCGAAACGATGTTTTCGGATGCAATCAGTTCAATCTGTTCCTGCTGGCGTTTCAGCTCGTTTGAAATGCCCGCGAAAACTTCGGCGTCGGCCGAGGCGAGGTCTGCGGTAAAGAAATCAAGACTGTTCATGGCTGCCTCTTTGCGCTGTGCGTTTGTCATGTGATGCTGCATCCTTTTTGACCGAGTTTTTCGACGCGGCCCGCATGGCGGCCGCCTTCAAATACCGTATTCAGAAACGTATCCACGCAAGCCGTGGCAATGTCCGCGCCAATTAGCCGCGCGCCCAAAACCAGCACGTTCGCGTTATTATGCTGGCGCGCCAGCTGCGCCGTCGTCACATCATGGCAAAGCGCGGCGCGCACGGCGGTATAGCGGTTGAGCGCAATCGAAATGCCGATGCCGCTGCCGCAAATGCCGATGCCCGCATCCACTTCGCCCGTCGCGATGGCTTCGGCGAGTTTATAGCCGTAGTCCGGATAATCGACGCGGTCTTCGCTATGCGGGCCAAGGTCCACAGCCTGATACCCTTTTGATGCCACATATTCGACCAGCCGCTGTTTCAGCGCGAAGCCCGCATGGTCGGCGGCGAGGCCGATTTTTTTAACCTGTCTGGAAACACCTTCTGCGGCGGAAACGGCGGTATTCATGGCAGCCCCCCTATCGGCTGATAAATCTGCCCTGTCTATACCAGATGTAGTATGCAGCCGCCAGCGGTATATACAAAAATATGTATATTATGGATATTATTTGGCGGGCGGTTTGATGCCGCGGCGGGGTTTTTCCAGCGCCTGCCCGTGGACGGCTTCGCGCGGCGCGGTACCGCCCAGACGCACGAGTTCATCATGCGCGCGCGCGATGAGCGTCTTGTCGGAAAAACTGTCAAAGCCCGCCGTCACGACACCCTCCGCCCGTGTCGCAAGATTGTGCGCGATTTTGGTATAGGTGCGGGCGGAAAAATTAAACTCTTCGGTAATGCGGTAGCCGATTTTCTTTTCCGTGCGTACATGCGCGACGCGGTCGGGCGCGAGCAATTGCCACGGGTCGGCTTTTTGGTTTTTTTCCCACGCTTCCCATGCACGCTTTTGTTTTTCCGCTTCGGCGCGCAGGTTTTGCGCCATGTATTCGTGCCCGCCCGCTTCGGCATAATCCCACACGCTGCGGCCGTCTTTGGTTTTATAAGACGCATTCGCGCCGTGCGCTATCAAATGCTTCACAATATCCGCATCGCCGCGCGCCGCCGCCAGATGCAAGGGCGTGGCGCCGTCGTTATCGCGCGCGTTGATATCGGGTTTGAGCGCCAGCAGCGTTTTAAGGCCATCGTTTTTATTGCCGCGCTCCGCCGCGTAATGCAGCGGCGTGCGTCCCTGCACATCGCGCGCATTTATATTCGCGCCGAACGCGGCCAAATCTTCGATTTTATATTTCGATGTGGTGTAGCCGTCATCCAGCAGCGCGTGATGCAGCGGCGATGCCCCCTTGGCATCCGGCGCATCCACCGGCAAACCGCGGTTGAGAAACAGCGCCAGAATTTCACGCCCCGTATTTTGATACCCGCCGTAATCTTTGCCCGCCAGCGCCAGATGCGCGCCCGTGCGGCCGTGAAAGTCACGCGCGTCCAGCGCCGCACCGTCTTTAAGCGCGCTGCGCACCTGCGCGATATTGCCCGCCGCGACGGCCGCCAGCAGGCGGTCGTTCAGCGCGGGTTCTGTCGGCGGCACTGGCTCTGTCATGCGCTCTCGCAGGGGAGTGTCTGGATGGATGTTAATTTACATACGGCAAAAATATTCCGCCGTCAAACGCGGGAATTTTATAATAAAATTATCGCAATCTTGCGCCGCAAAAGAAGCGTTTCAGCGGATAACGCCCTTTTTGCGCAGCACATATTCAAGCCGCATCAGGGCGTTTTTCTTGAAAGCGGCTTCCCCCGCCGACAGCGGGCACTGGATGGAAATTTCCGTCAGGCTGGCGGTATCCATAGCGCTGACGCGCATGATATTGCCGACCGGCCTGAATTCAAAAATGACCTCGCGGCCGTGCATCTTTTCTGTCATATTTTACCCCTGCAAACATCATAGGAGCAAAGCCATGAACGCTCAAGCCGCGACCAAGGCGCCGATGGACAAATCCCGCCTGAAACCGTCCTTCAAATGGGACGATGCCCTGCTGCTCGACGACCAGCTGAGCGAGGAAGAGCGCATGGTGCGCGATATGGCGCGCGATTTCGCGCAGGACAAGCTGATGCCCCGCATCCTTGAAGCCAACCGCCACGAAATTTTCCACCGCGAAATCATGAACGAGATGGGTGCGCTCGGCCTGCTCGGCTCGACCATCGACGGCTATGGCTGTGCGGGCACGAATTACGTTTCCTACGGCCTGATTGCGCGCGAGGTTGAACGGGTTGATAGCGGCTACCGCTCCGCCATGTCCGTGCAATCGTCTTTGGTCATGTATCCGATTTATGCTTTCGGCAGCGAAGAAACCCGCCAGAAGTTCCTGCCCAAACTGGCCACCGGCGAATACGTCGGCTGCTTTGGCCTGACGGAGCCCGACGCAGGCTCCGACCCCGCCGGCATGAAAACCCGCGCGAAGAAAGTCGATGGCGGCTACATCCTCAAAGGCGCGAAGATGTGGATTACCAATTCGCCCATCGCGGATGTTTTCGTGGTTTGGGCAAAAGACGACGCCGGCGATATCCGCGGTTTTGTGCTGGAAAAAGGCATGAAAGGCCTCTCCGCCCCGAAAATCGAAGGCAAGTTTTCCCTGCGCGCCTCCATCACCGGCGAGATTGTGATGGACGATGTTTTCGTGCCCGAAGAAAACAAATTCCCCGAAGTCAAAGGCCTCACCGGCCCCTTCTCCTGCCTCAACAATGCGCGCTACGGCATTGCATGGGGCGCGATGGGCGCGGCGGAGTTCTGCTGGCATCAGGCACGTCAATATACGCTCGACCGTATTTTGTTCGGCAAGCCGCTTGCCGCAAACCAGCTCATCCAGAAAAAGCTGGCGGACATGCAAACCGAAATCACGCTGGGGCTGCAGGGCTGCCTGCGCCTAGGCCGTTTGAAAGACGAAAGCCGCGCCGCGCCTGAATCTATTTCACTGATGAAGCGCAACAACTGCGGCAAGGCACTCGACATCGCGCGGCAGGCGCGCGACATGCTGGGCGGCAACGGCATTGCCGACGAATACCATGTCATCCGCCATGCGATGAACCTGGAGGCCGTGAACACCTACGAGGGCACGCACGACATCCACGCCCTCATCCTCGGCCGCGCCATCACAGGAATCGCGGCATTCTAGCCATCGGCGTCTTTTGGTCTGCAAATACCGCTTTTCTGCGCTTCCGGTGCTCATGTGGCTCTGCCACACTGCGCGCCGGTTCTCGAAAAACGGCATTTTCGACTCAAAATACTTGATTGCCCCTAACATTTATAAAAAATCCGGCATGTTTTGCCGGATTTTTTTGTTCTAATTCAATGACAAAGGTCAAATTAGGCGGCTTTTTATGTATTCTTAACACCCCGTTCATAAATCTGCGGTACTATCATACTCAAGGTTGACCAGACGGGAGTTCCCGCCATGACTGTCATCGTTACCAAACAGCAGATAGCCGAAGCCGCCGGTAAGGCCGCCCTTTGCGACTACACCTATTTCCGCGACACCAGCGTCCCGCCGCCGAATGGCTGGCGCGTGGTTTGCACATCGGGTGACGTCATGCAAGGCGAGCGCTCTTTTTTCGGTGCGCTCTATGCCAAGACCGACGCGGTAACAGGCAAGACGGATTACACCATCGCCTTTCGCGGCTCTGACGGTAACGACCTCAAATCGAATTTCATGATTGCCGTCGGCGGCCTGCCGTCGCAATTCAAAGATGCCTACGATTTCGTCAAGCTGGCCGCGCAAAAGGCGGGCATCGAAACCAAAGACATCACCCTGACCGGCCATTCGCTGGGCGGCTATCTGGCGCGCACTGTGGCGCGCGTACTGGACGTTAAAAAAGTTTTCGCCTTTTCAAGCCCGGGGCCGAGCAAGGAAGTACGCGCGCAGCTGGAAAAAATCGCGCCCAACGCGCTGCCGAACGACAAGGTCATTCATATCCGCTCCAAAAACGACATCATCGGGCTTTGGGGCAGTCAGGAAAGAAACACGCTGGAGCTGGATACCAAAAAGCATCACCACGCGGTCAAAAATATCCGCAAGCATCTGGCCCTGCTGTCGGGCGAAGTGCCCGACCCTGCCCTCGTGCATCGCCGCGCGGGGTTTCTGGAGCGCGTATTCAACGCCGTCAGCAAACCGCTCGCGGACGGCCTGCGTCTTTTCCGCGCGCTGAAAAAACTCGGCCAGTACACGCACAACCAACCGCCGCGTCCTGCGGCAGAAAAAATACTCCCGCGCCCCGCGCTGCAAAGCATGCCGCCCCGCGCCGCTTACGCTTAAATATTTTACAAACAAAAACGCCCGCAAATGCTGCGGGCGTTTTTGTTTATGGCTTGGCCTTTTTACTGGCCGGGCGCGCGGGGCGGCTGCACGATGCGCACGGGCTGCGTTTCGGCAACCTTGTTCACGCGGATGTGCTGCACGGCTTCGGCGGGGACAGTCATTTCGACGTCGTAGCCTTCGGCCGTGATGATGACCTTGGTCGTCGCACCGCTCAGAACCGTGCCGGCCATCTGGCCGGGCTTTGCGGGCTGGGCTGGGGCGGCATTGCCGTTGGCGGCGGGCTGACCCTGTTGACCCTGAGCTTGCTGGCCTTGCGGCGTCTGCCCTTTTTTCAGGGCTTCTTCACGCGCGCGCGCGCGTTCAAGCAATTCTTCTTCGGGCACTTCGCGCATGGAAACGATGTTCGGGCTGCCGACCAGACCGAACGGCAGATGGCCATAGGTCTTGATGCGGTAGGTCTTGCCGACTTCGAAATCCTGATACATCTGCGATGAATTGAATTTCAGGTGCAAAAGCGCGTCTTCGTTGCGGAAGGTGCCTTTGTCGGTGACAACGCGGGAATTTTCGTAGATGCCTTCGCCTTTTTCGGAGTCCCACTCTTTGAAGTCGCGCAGAACCTGGCGGACTTTGACTTCGGTTTCCTGCTGCGTGCCGTAGTTGTAATAAGCAGGGCCGCCGATGAGGGTGGTGGAGGCGACCGTAATCACCGCCGCCCGCTTGAAGGCGCTCATCGCCTTGCCTTTCATATCGCCAAGTTTTTCCTTGAAGGTTTTTTTACGGCCATAGCCGTAGCCACCTGTTGCCATTCTTTTCACTCCCGAATGTCAAAACGAAATTTTTAGAATGCAGGCAAGTTAACACCGGAAAGAAACGGAGTCTATGCCCTAAAATCGGGAAATATTATTGCGATATTCGGGAAATATGCAATGAAGGAAGCCGCTGCACCCGCGCCTTACGACATCAGGCTAAGACCGCCCGCGCCCATTTGTTCAAGCCAGAAGGCTTCGAGGTCGTGCAGGGTTTTGTTCATGGCGTCAAGCCGCGCATCCGGCAGGCCGGCCGCGCCAAGGCTTTCTTCGTGACGCTGGTAAAGGCGGCTCATGCCTTCGTTCAGGCGGCGGCCTTTGTCGGACAGGCGCACGCGCACGGAGCGTTTGTCGTGGATGGAGCGTTCTTGCAGCAAATAGCCGTTTTCAACCATCTTCTTGACGTTGTAGGAAACGTTGGAGCCAAGGTAAAACCCGCGCATGGTCAATTCCCCCACCGTCAGCTCGTCTGTGCCGATGTTGTAGAGGATCATGCTTTGCACGTTGTTGATGTCAAAGATGCCTGCGCGTTCAAGCTCCACCTTCAGCACGTCCAGAAACTGGCGGTGCAGGCGTTCAATGAGGGTGATGGAGTCGTAATAAACCGAAGGCACCCGAAAGGCTCCCTATCCAATGCTTGCCGTATTGTAGGACAATTCAACCCCTGCGCATAGCCCTTTAAAGCACAAGGTCGCGCTCGCCCAGGCTCTGGAAACAGGCGTCGATATCCTGGTCCGAAACCTCGTTGATACGCGGCGGCTGCCATTTCGGCTGGCGGTCTTTGTCTATCAGCGCGGCGCGGATGCCTTCGTAGAAGTCATGGCCTTTCATCAAGGCCTGCGACAGGCGATATTCCATAGTCATCACCTGCGCAAAGGGCATATTCGCGCCCATGCGGATTTGGCGCAGCGCGATTTTCAAGCTGGTCGGCGACATGGCATACATCGCCTGCAAGGTTTCGTTTGCCCATTCGCTGCCGTCGGCCTGCAACGCGGCAATAATATCTTCGACGCGGTCATGCGCGAAGCAGGTATCAATCTGTTCGCGGTGCGGCGCGATTTCGGATGTGCCCGCAGGCTCGGACGTGTGCTTTTCAATCACGGCATCGACCTGCGCCTTGGCGGTTTCGGTATCGTCCCACTTCATGGTGCAAAGCTCTTCGCGCAGCGCCGTCATGGCATCGGGCGCGACGTAATGCGTGCCGAAGCCGATATAGACCGTATCAATTGCCTTGATGCGTTTGCTGGTCAGCGCCAGATAGGCGCCGGTCTGCCCCGGGCAGCGCGGCAGGAAATAACCGCCACCGACGTCGGGGAAAAAACCGATGTTGGTTTCCGGCATCGCAAACAGCGTGCTTTCGGTGACCACGCGGTGCGAGCCATGCGCCGATACGCCCTTGCCCCCGCCCATGACAATACCGTTCACGAGCGAGATATAGGGCTTCGGGAACGTAAAGATGCGGTGGTTGAGCACATATTCCTCGCGGAAGAAATCACGCGTGAGCGCACCATCCGCCGTTCCCTCTTGCATCGCCTTGCTTTCAAGTGCGACCGCCTTCACATCACCGCCGGAGCAAAAAGCACGCTCCCCCGCGCCGGTGATAATCACCGCCTTGATAGTCGGCTCTTTGGCAAAAGCCGCCAGCCGCGCATCCAGCGCGCGAATCATGCCCAGCGTCAGCGCGTTCAGCGCCGCCGGACGGTTCAAGGTGACGAGGCCCACGCCGCCGCGGACTTCAAAAAGGATTTCAGGCTCTTGCGTCATTTTTCAAAAAACCGTTTATTTTCATGGAACACCCTTTATAAGGGAGTTTGACGGCGTTGAAAACCGAATAAACAAAGGCCTGCCCCGCGCGAAAACGCGCCCTGCACGGCACCGCCGCCGCGCTCAAGCATGACAGGAAAATACTATGACAAACCAGCTCCGCCAGTTCCGCTCCTCCCCCGCCGCGCAGTCGGTGACCGATACCGCATCGCCGGACAAACGCACGCGCCTGCGCCGCAACCGCGTTGCACCGTGGACGCGCAAACTGGTCGCGGAAAACGTGCTGAGCGCATCTGACCTTGTCTGGCCTGTTTTCGTGCTCGAAGGTGACAAGCACGAAGAAAACATTCCCTCCATGCCCGGCGTTACGCGCCGCACGATTGATGTGCTGCTGAAAGAAGTCGAAGCGGCAGCGACGCTCGGCATTCCCGCAATCGCCCTGTTCCCCGTTGTTGCGGGCGACAAAAAAACCGCCGATGGCGCGGAAGCATGGAACGAAGACAACCTGATGTGCCGCACCATCCGCGCGATTAAAAAAGAAGTGCCCGAAGTCGGCATCATCTGCGACGTTGCGCTCGACCCCTATACCAGCCATGGCCACGACGGGCTTCTGGATGAAAACGGCTATGTCGTCAACGATGCGACAGTGGACGTGCTTTGCAAACAGGCCTTGGTACAGGCACAGGCCGGCGTCGATATCGTCGCCCCGTCCGACATGATGGACCACCGCATCGCCGCCATCCGCGATACGCTGGATATGAACGGCTTTGTGAACACGGGCATCATGTCGTATGCGGCGAAATACGCCTCCGCCTTCTACGGCCCGTTCCGCGATGCGGTGAATTCCGGCGGCTACCTGAAGGGCGACAAGAAAACCTACCAGATGGACCCCGCCAACAGTGACGAAGCGCTGCGCGAAGTTGCGCTTGATATCGACGAGGGCGCGGATATGGTGATGGTAAAGCCCGGCCTGCCCTATCTCGACATCATCCAGCGCGTGAAAGAAACCTTTTCCATGCCGACGCTGGCCTATCACGTCAGCGGCGAATACGCGATGCTGAAAGCCGCCGCGCAAAACGGCTGGCTCGACTACGACAAAGCAGTTTTGGAAACCATGATGTCCTTCAAACGCGCCGGCTGCGACGGCATCTTCACCTACGCCGCCTGCGACGTGGCGAAGCTTTTGAAGTAAGATTTCGGTGTGCCAATGCCGGCTATAAAAAGCCCGCTGTGTCAGTTTATACACAGCGGGCTTTTTTAATGTCGAGATGCCTTACGGCGCGCCGGTCAAAATACTCTCAAGCAAACCGGCTTCGACCATCTTCAGGTTTAAAATGCAATCAATCTTGTTGAAGGTATCTTCGAGCGGGCGTTTTGTCGTCAGCCATCCGGCACCGTCCGTTATCCAGATGAAACCGCAACCGTCCCCCCGCCATCTTTGAAAATCCGTCTGATATTCTCCAGCCGTGGATTTGAGCTTGGATCCCCCGCCACCATAAAAATTCGTTTCGATCAAAAAAACATCGCCCGCCTTATTCCTGACAGCAAAGTCGATCATCCTTGACGATTTTTCCACCGTTATTTTTTTGCCCCATGCCTTCTGGATTTTATCGGCCGTGGCCTGCGGAATATAGGCCATGCCCGTGTTTTTATCGCAGACTGTTTTGACAAAATGCTCAGCGATACTCTCCATCGCTGCGCCGCCGCGGTTCTTCCGGCCGTTGCTGTCAAGCCCCACCTCGACACCGAAAACATAATCGACCAAGGATTTCACATTTTGTTTTTGCAACTGCGCCAGCAGCCCGCTCATCCTCATAAACTCGACGACTTTTTGCGGGCTGGCGCCCCGATCAAACGCATAGGTTTCATAAACGAATGCGCCGTTTTTATAGTCCTTGAGCATGCTGAAATTTTTATCCCTGCAGGCCAGCAGAACGGGGATGACTTCTTTCACTTGCGGATGTGCGGTGAATAATGCCGCGGCTACCTCTTCGATATTATCCTTGCCTATCAGCACATTCAGCAAATTCAGGTTGACCTCCATCGCCGAAACGGCGCCGGTTGCCTTTGGCCAGTTCACAAAATAATCCCAGCCTGTAATCGTCGCCTTGAGGTTCGCAACAAGAAACGCAAAAACCTCCTCCGCGTTCCCGCACCCGATGGCGTCTTGATAAATAGCAGAATATTTCACGGCACTACCTTCTCTGTCATTTCTTCAGGGCGGCGGTTATGCGGCGTTCGGAAAGTTTGACGAAGTTTTTTTCCCGCTCGATGCCGATGAATTTTCTTGCATGCATAACGGCGGCAACCCCTGTCGTTCCGCTGCCGCAAAAAGGGTCGAGAACGACATCGCCTTTAGAGCTGGACGCCAGTATCACCCGCTCCAGCAGTTTAACGGGCTTTTGCGTCGGGTGTTTTCCGAATGTTTTTTCAGACGGCGGCGTGCAGGGAATAGACCAGACGCTGCGCATCTGCTTGCCTTCAGCCTTGAGAATATCCCCCGCAAACGCGCCGTTTTTCATGTCGCCGTAGTGAAACGTATGCTTTGCCTTCTTGTCCTTGCGCACCCATATAAGCGTTTCGTGGCTGGCCGTAAAAAAACGGCAGGAAAGATTGGGGCTTGCGTTGGGTTTGAACCAGCAGATGTCATTCAGGACATGGAAACCCAGCTGCTGAAGGGCTCGGCCGCAGGCATAAATGCTGTGATACGTCCCCGAAACCCAGAGCGTGCCGTTTGGCTTGAGCACCCGCTTGCAAGCCTCCAGCCATGCCAGATGGAATTGGTAATCGCCTTCAACCCCGCGGCTGCGGTCCCATTTCCCTTTGTTGACCGATACCATTTTTCCCGCATGGCAGGTCACGCCGTCATTCGACAAATTATATGGCGGGTCGGCAAAGACGAGATCCACGCTCTCCGGCACCATGCCGGACAGCACCTCAAGACAATCCCCGTGGCAAAGCGTGAAAGACGTTTTTGGCATCGGCTAGTAGTTCCTGATAAGAAGCTCGCGGATATCCCCGCGCTTGTCAGGGTTCGAATTGATAACCCGCCTTGCCGCGACGCGCGAAATCTTGAAGCCTTCATAAAGCTTGTCAAAAAAATCATCCGCAGGGTCGTGATTTGTGGGGTCGGAATTGCTGAGAAGCTGCCGGACGCCTGCCGCAGACAATTCCCTATAAAGACTGCAAAGCCGCGCTTGTTCCGCATCGCTAAACGTGTCTTTGCTGTATGACGTGAAGCTGGCTGTTTTGCTGATAGGACGGTACGGCGGGTCATAATAAACGAATGTCTTCTTATCCGCATATTCCGCTGCCCTGGCGAAATCCGTCAAAGTAATCGTGGCCGATTGCAAGGCTTCGGCTGCCGCGCGCAGTTTTGATTCAAAAAGTATGGTCGGGTTTTTATACCTGCCGAACGGCACATTGAATTCGGATTTACTGTTGACCCTGAACAGGCCGTTAAAACAAGTACGGTTAAGAAAGACGGTGATGGCAGCCCGTTTCGCATTAACCGGATCTTTAGCCGCCGCCCTATGCGCCGCCGCGACGGTTTCGTTATATTCTGCACGGGCGGCATAATAATACGCCTTGCGCCCGTCTTCGTCTTTCGCAAGATAGGCATCCTGCCTTTTTGCCAGCGCATCCACCACAGCCCCGACGTCTTCTTTCAGCGAATTATAAAGAATCGCCAATTCCGGATTGACGTCGAACAGGTAGGATTTTTTGAAATGAAACTTGCTGGTCAGCGCAAAAAAAACGGCGCCGCTGCCGACAAACGGCTCGATATAGGTATCGATGGCTTTAGTGCCCAGACCTGGCGGACAATGCGCCTCGATTTCATCCAGCAACTGCGATTTTCCGCCCGCCCATTTCAGCACAGGCTGCGCCGCAGGGCGTTCAGCAAAATCTTTGGATACAGCGGGCTTCATGGCTATCAATTCACCATCGGCCGTGTGCCGCCGTGGGTCAGGACGTCGTGCGCGACGTAGGACAGGGCGAGGGCGACGAGGTAGATGAAAACGCACATCCACAGTGTATCGCGCTGCGTCCAGGTCTGGTTCAGATGCGCCATGCGCTGCTTGTGTTTGACTTCGTAATTCCAGTTGCAGCTTTCCGCGCGCCAGAAGCCGTAGAGCAGCAAAAGCAGGTTGCCAATCGCAAACCACTGCCACGGCACTTTCATGAAAATATCCGGCACTTTGCCCACCGTCAGGTAGCCCACCCAGGGCGCGCATTGCCAGACGACCATCACGCAAACGCTCATCAGCACCAGTTTCGACCAGAAGCCCAGCTGCACATCGTCGGGCTTCAGCTGCGTCGATGTTTTTACATTCGCAAACATGCGGTTGACCTGAAACAGCACAAAGCTGGACGCGACAAGGAAAATCAGCGCAAAGACCTGCAAGGCCTGAAAGACGCGGCGGTTGCAACCAACCTCGCTCAGCTGCTCGTTCACCGTGCAAAGAAGGTCATCGCCCAGCGCGCGCACATCAAAGGCGCAGATTTTAATCAGCGAGATGAAAATCAGCGCCAGCGCCCATTTGCGCAAACCTGCGCGTGCCAGCGACACGCCGCGTTTCAGCATGAAAAGTGCGAAAACAATCAAAATGGGGGCGGATGCAAAATATAAAAATTTTGCAAAGGGGATACAGTAAAACCAGCAAAGCGCCAGCATGGAAAAGCCCGCCTTTTTGTGCCCTGTCCGCGGTTGCGGAATTGCCCAGCCAAATCAATCTTTTGCAAGTATGCACGATTGACGCGGATGTGGCTATTTTTTATATCCTGCCCGCCCTGATTTTTGCCGCAACGCCGCATAAACGTCTGTTTTCAATACTTTTGCGGCGGATGCGCTTTGACTTTTTCAAAGGGCAAAGGCATGCTGAAGCCCGTTGCAACAACCAATTGCATAATCATGCAGCAAGACAACAATCTGACCATCGACATCATCGGATACGACTGCGGCTGGGGCGGCGCCGATTACGGCTGCGAAGACGGGCCGCTGAAGTTTCCCTACGACCAGCTTATCGCGCGGCTGGCGGCTGCGGGGGTGCAAACGGGCTGGCGTGCGCCGCTCGGGCTCAAACACCTCGGCCTTCACGAAGAGTTTGCGAGCAAAGACAAAACCCTCGGCGTTTTGACGGAGGGGCTGAAACGCCTTGCCGCGCGCGTGGGCGCGGCCTCGGAAAAGCATCACATTCCGCTGGTCATCGGCGGTGACCATTCCTGCGCCATGGGCACATGGCCGGCCGTTGTGCGCGCGCGCAAAGCCCGCGAAGCCTTCGGCCTTATCTGGATTGACGCGCATCTGGATGCGCATACATACGAAACCTCTGCCACCGGAAAATGGGGCGGCTGGTGGCATGGCCAGCCGGTTGCCGCGCTGACAGGGCACGGCCTGCCCGTCTTGACATCCATCTGCGGCCGCGGGCCCAAATTATCGCCGCAGCATATCTGCATCATCGGCCCCCACAGCTTCGAGCCTGCGGAAAAAGAATTCGTCGAGCGGCACGGCATCCGCGTTTATTATCTGGATGAAGTGCAAAAGCGCGGTTTTCAGGCCGTGTTCACCGAAGCCCTCGCGCGGGTGCGCGGCGGCACGGCGGGCTTCGGGCTCAGCATCGACCTTGACGGCTTTTCCCCTGCCGACGCGCCCGGCGTTGCCACGCGTGAAGACGTCGGCATTATGGCATCCGAAGCACTGCCCGCCCTCTCAGGTGTCGGGCATTTGCACGATTTCCGCGGGCTTGAGGTCGTCGAGTTCAACCCGCACAAAGACATCGACGGCAAAACCGCCCGCCTGATGCTTGATTTAATCACACGCATTTTCCTAAAAGCCTGATACTTAATTGAAAATTAAGTATCTCTGCTCCATACTGGAATTCCGGGACAGGACGTTCTCCGGATTTCGCGCACTCCCCGCGAAGGCGTTGCAAAACGAAGACAGGATGCAAGGACCGCATGATCAAGATAATCGGTCATATTGGCGTTGTCGTGGCCACCATCGGCGGATATGCCGCGATGGGCGGCAAAATCGCGGTTTTGAACCAGCCGTTTGAAGTCGTCATCATTTTCGGCTCGGCCTGCGCGGCCTTCGTCACGGCGAATTCCAAACACGCTATCAAGGCGGCCATGGCCGACATCAAGGCCATCTATAAAAAAGACAAATACGGCAAGCAGGAATATCTTGAACTGCTCAGCATGCTTTATCTGGTTTTCAAAACCGCGCGCAGCAAAGGCTGGCTGGCGCTGGAACAGCACATCGAAAACCCGCACGATAGCGAGATTTTCAAAAAATTCCCCGGCTTTCACGCCGACCACCATGCCGTCACCTTCCTTTGCGATTATCTGCGCATCATCTCGCTCGGCGCGGAAAAGCCGCACGAGATTGAAGCGCTGATGGATCAGGAAATCGACACGCAGCGCGAAAGCCGCAACCATACATCGCACGCTATCCAGACCATGGCCGACGGTATGCCGGCGCTGGGTATCGTCGCCGCCGTTCTTGGCGTTATCAAAACCATGGGCGCGATTTCGGAACCGCCGGAAGTTCTGGGTAAACTTATCGGCGGCGCGCTGGTGGGTACATTCCTCGGCGTGTGGCTGTCCTACGGCTTCATCGCCCCGATTGCGAGCGCGATGAAAGAGCGCAACGATGGCGAGCTGAAATACTACATCTGCATGAAAACCAGCATCCTTGCTTTCCTGCAGGGCGCCGCGCCGCAGGTGGCCGTCGAATTCGGCCGCAAGATTTTGCAGCACGACGTGCAGCCGACCTTCATGGAAGTCGAAGAAGCAACGCAGAACGTCACCGTTTAACCGCCGCACCGTCCACGGAAAGAAGATATGGCGAAGGACGACGAAAAAAGACCCATTATCATCATCAAGAGGGTCAAGAAAGTGGAAGGCGGCCATCACGGCGGCGCCTGGAAAGTCGCCTATGCCGACTTCGTGACCGCGATGATGGCGTTCTTTTTGCTGCTGTGGCTTTTGAACGTGACGACGGCGGAGCAGAAAGACCTCATCTCCTCCTACTTCGCGCCCGCAGACCCGCGCATTTCTGAATCGACCAGCGGCGCCGGCGGCGTCATGGGCGGACAGACCATGTCCGAAGAAGGCGCGATGACCGACGATAAAACCCCCGTATCCCAGCAGCG
>DDBY01000011.1 GCA_002334985.1 Micavibrio sp. UBA2020 | reverse complement strand
CACGCGCACAAGGGCAACCGCGGTTATCTGACCAGCTGGATTCAAACCACGGCGACGCTGGGGCTTTTCATGTCGCTGCTGGTTATTCTGGGCGTGCGCACCTATTTCGGTGAAGACGCCTTCAACGAATGGGCATGGCGTGTGCCGTTCCTGCTGTCCATCCTGCTGCTGGCGATTTCGGTTTACATCCGCCTGAAGCTGAACGAGAGCCCGACCTTCAAAAAAATGAAGGAAGAGGGCAAAGGCTCCAAAGCGCCGCTGAAGGAATCTTTCGGCCAGTGGGCGAACCTGAAAATCGTTTTGCTTGCTCTGTTCGGCCTGACGGCGGGGCAGGCGGTTGTCTGGTACACGGGGCAGTTCTACGCCCTGTTCTTCCTGACGCAAACGCTGAAGGTTGATGGCGCGACGGCGAATATCCTGATTGCGGTATCGCTGGCGATTGCGACCCCGTTTTTTGTGATTTTCGGCTGGCTGAGCGATAAAATCGGCCGCAAGAAAATCATCATGGCGGGCTGCCTGATTGCCGCGCTGACGTATTTCCCCATCTTCAAGGGGATTACGCACTACGCTAACCCTGCGCTTGAAAAAGCGCAGATGTCGGCGCCGGTGACGGTGGTGGCGGACGCTTCGGCCTGTACCTTCCAGTTCAACCCTGTGGGCACGTCGCAGTTCTTGCGCTCTTGCGACATCGCCAAAGGCTTCCTTGCCAAAAGCGCCGTGAACTACAACAACGAGGCGGCGGCGGCGGGGACTGTTGCCCATGTCAAAATCGGCAGCAAGGTCATTGAAAGCTTCGAAGGGCGCGGCCTTTCCAAGGAGGAGCTGAGCGCGAAGACCGATGCCTTCAACGCCAAGCTGAAAGAGGCGATAACCGAAGCAGGCTATCCCGCCAAGGCGGATACGGATGCCATCAACTATCCGATGGTGACGCTACTTCTGACCATTCTCGTCATCTATGTGACGATGGTTTATGGCCCGATTGCGGCGATGCTGGTGGAGCTGTTCCCGACGCGTATCCGCTATTCGTCCATGTCGCTGCCGTATCATATCGGTAACGGCTGGTTCGGCGGGTTTTTGCCAACGGTCGCTTTTGCGATGGTGGCCGCGCAGGGCAATATCTATCACGGGCTTTGGTACCCGATTGCGGTTGCGCTGATGACGTTTGTTATCGGCTGCCTGTTCCTGCCGGAAACCAAGGACCGCAAGCTCGACGAGCTTTGATATAAACTGCCGGAACTTTTAAGCGGCGGGGGGCTTCGGCTTCCCGCCGTTTTTCTTTGCCTCGTTTGCGGCGTAAGACGGATTTTGTAAAAATTTTTCCAGTGTCTTTTCAAGCAGTGTGATTTTTGCCCTGTCGCTGCAAATATTCTGGCAGTGGCCGCGGTGGCCTTGGATGCCGCAAATTTTCAGCATGAAATAGTCCTGCACGATGCTGGCCTGCTGTTCCATGTTGTAATCCAGCAGGTCTTTGCCATGCTCCAGCTTGTAGTCATAGGCGGCGTTGTAGTTGAAGCCGAATTTGACGCTGAGCCGCATTGCTTCCGTGACCGGGTTCAAAACGCCGTTTTGCTGTTGCCAGACATGCGTCATTTCGTGGATGAAGTGGCCTTGCCAATGGTCGGCCTCGTAGCTGTAATCGTCTTTGTAACAGCCATGCATATAAAGATGCCCGTCGGGCGCCATCGCGGTGCCATAGGGCTGGAAGCCGATGAATTTCCCCTCCGTCACCGTCACGCGGGCGTAGTCGATGGCATCGCCAAAGACGCGGCGGGCGAGGGCGGTTTCTCCTGCGCTGAGCGGGCGTCGCGGGTGCGGCGTCGGTCTGTTCGGTTTCGGTGCCAAAGGCGCCTCCGCGGATGTTTCGTAAAAAGGGGGTGATTGAAAAGCTACCCTCTTTTGACTAAGCTGTCCATACAGCGGAAGCGGGCGATGAAATTCCATAAAAAGTCAAAAATCTTTACAAGCTTTATCCTGATGCAGGCGATATTGCTGTCGCTGGGCATCTGGCAGGTGCAGCGTTTGGCGTGGAAAGAAGATTTGCTCGCCCGTATCGAGGCGCGCAAGGCGGCAGATGCCGTTTTGCTGCCTGCCGCCATAAAAACGCCCGAAGATTGGGAATATCGTCACGCCCGCGCCGCGGGTACATTCGACGCCGCGCATGTTTTTTGGCTGAAACCGCGCACCGATAACGGCAAGGTCGGCGCGCACATGTTTGTGCTGCTGCGGCGCGAGGCGGGAGAACTGCCGGTTTTCATCAACCGCGGCTTTGTCCCCGATGATGCGCGTGACAAGGTTACGGTGCCGGATACGGCGCAGGCGTTGGAGGGGGTTGTGCAGATTCCCCATAAATCGACATTCACGCCCGACAACAACCCCGCCAAAAACGACTGGTATTGGCCAGACGTTCAGGCGATGGCCACGGCCGCCGGATATCAAACGGCGTTGCCCGTCATTGTCACCCTGCCGCCGCATGACGGGGGGTATCCCGCGGGCTTTGCCGCTGCGGCGCAAATACGCAATAACCACCTGCAATATGCGTTGTTCTGGTTCGGCATGGCGGGTATTCTGATGCTTGTCTTCGTGCTCAGCCAGCGCGAAAAACCCGCAAACCCCGCAAAAACGGAGTAAGCTGCATGCAGTCCTATCAAAAACTCGAAGAGCGTTTCGGCCAGATTATGGCGCTCAAGCAAATCGACTCTTTGCTTGATTGGGACAAATCCGTGCTGATGCCGGAGGCGGGGGTAGAACAGCGTGCGCGCCAGCTGGAAGTTTTGAACCTCAAAATCCACGAAATGCAAACCGACCCCAAAGTCGGCGAATGGCTGGCGGCAACGGACGGCAAAAACCTCTCCCCGTGGCAGGCGGCGAACCTGCGGGTGATGGAATGGCTTTATACGCACGCAACGGCGGTGCCCGCCGATTTGGTTGCGCGTAAAATGAGCCAGGAAACCCGCACCGAAGTTATCTGGCGCAAGGCGCGCGCCGAAGACGACTTTTCGATTGTCGAAAAAGAACTGGCGAGCTTGCTTTCCATCGTGCGCGAACATGCGGCGGCGAAGGCGGAAAAGCTGGGCACCTGCAAATACGGCGCGCTGATGGACAGCTACGCGCCGGGTATGAGCGTTGCCGACGTCGATGCCGCCTTTGACGACGTGGCCGCTTTTTTGCCGTCCTTTATCGACGAAGTGCTGGCGACGCAGCAGGAACCGCTGCCCCTCGGCGCGCCTTTCGATGTGAATACACAGCAAAAACTTTGCCAGCAGGTTTGCAATCTCATCGGCTTTACGCCCGATTGGGGGCGGCTGGATGTATCGCTGCACCCGTTCAGCAGCGGTATCGGCAACGACGTGCGCATCACCACGCGCTATAAAGAAGAAGACTTCACCGACGCCATGCAGGGCGTGGCGCACGAAGCGGGGCATGGTTTTTACGACCGCTTCACCCCCGCCGAATGGCAACACCAGCCCGTGGGCGCCAGCCAGAATATGGGCATGGCCATTCATGAATCCCAATCGCTCAGCATCGATATGCAGCTGGGGCGCAGTCTTGAATACTGGCAATTCATGGCGCCGCATGTGCAAAAGGCTTTTGGCCGGAACGATGCCGCGCTGTCACCGGAAAACCTGCACCGCCATGTGACGCGCGTATCGCGCAGCTTCATCCGCGTCGAGGCGGACGAGGTGACCTATCCCGCCCATGTCATTCTGCGCTACCGCCTTGAAAAGGCGATGGTGGAGGGCAAGCTGGATGTGAAAGATTTGCCTGCGGCGTGGATGGAAAGCTTCCGCACCCTCATCGGCACGACGCCGCCCAGCAACCGCCTTGGCTGCCTGCAGGATATTCATTGGTATTTCGGCGCGTTTGGGTATTTCCCGGCCTATGCGCTGGGCGCTTTCATCGCCGCGCAGATGGCCGATAAAATGAAAAAAGACATTCCGGATGTTTTTGCGCAGGTGGCGCGGGGCAATGTGGGTGTTTTCACCGGCTGGCTGAAAGACAATGTGCAGGCCAAAGCCTGCCTGATGACGCCGCCCGATTTGGTGCGCGATACGACGGGCAAGCCGTTTTCGACCTATTACTTCAAAAAACATGTGACCGAGCGTTACCTCGGCAAGACTTACGAGGGGAGTGAACCATGCCCGGCTACATCAGCACACGCCGCGCCGCGCCGCGCCTGAATTTCGCCGATGCCGCGCTGACGGGGCTTGCGCGCGACGGCGGGCTTTATGTGCCGGACGTCTGTCCGCAAATATCGGATGAAGAGCTGCGCAACATGGCAGGCCAGAATTATCTGGAGATTGCGTGGCGCGTCATTTCCCCTTTCGTTGGTGAAGATATTTCGGCGCAGGATTTGATACTGCTTTTGCAAAAATCCTACAAAAACTTCGCGCATCCGGAAAAAACGCCCCTGCGTAAACTGGAGGACGGTTTTTATGTGCAGGAGCTTTTCCACGGCCCGACGCTGGCTTTCAAGGATGTCGCGCTGCAATTCCTCGGTCAGGTATTCGATTTTATTTTGAAAGCGCGCGGGCAGAAAGTGACGATTGTCGGCGCGACGTCGGGCGATACGGGCTCCGCCGCTATCGAAGCATTTAAAAACAGCCCCTACGCCAATATCGTTATCCTGCATCCGAAGGGGCGCGTATCCGACGTGCAGCGGCGGCAGATGAGCACAGTCGATGCCCCCAATGTGCGCAATATCGCCATCGAAGGCAGTTTCGACGACTGTCAGGATTTGGTGAAGGCGATGTTCGGCGATTTGGCCTTCCGCGACAGTATGCAGCTTTCGGCTATCAATTCCATCAACTGGGCGCGTATTTTGGCGCAGGTGGTTTATTACATCTATGCGGGTGTGCGCGTGCGCGCCGAAACGGGCAAGGCGCCGACGTTCTGCGTGCCCACCGGCAATTTCGGCAACGTCTATGCGGGCTATGTGGCGAAATCGATGGGTTTGCCTGTCGAAAAACTGATTGTCGCCACCAATGCCAATGACATTCTGCACCGTTTTTATACAACGGGGCGGATGGAACGCCGCGGCGTTGTGCCAACGATAAGCCCGAGCATGGATATCCAGATTTCCAGCAATTTCGAACGCCTGCTGTTCGACCTTTACGGTCGCGACGGTGCGGCGGTGGCGGCGACCATGAAACATTTCCGCGATGCAGGGCCGTTTGATTTAAGTGCCGATATCATGGCGCGCCTGTCGTCTGTTTTTGCAAGCGGGCGCAAGGATGATGTGCAAACCACCGCGATTATCCGCGATTTCTACCGCCGTTATGATTACGTCGTTGACCCGCATACTGCCGTCGGCCTTGGCGTGGCCGAAGACTGGAAACACGCACATCCCGATGCTGTGATGGTGACGCTGGCCACCGCGCACCCCGCAAAATTTCCGGATGCCGTCAAGGCGGCGACGGATGTCGCGCCCGAATTGCCGCCGCACATGGCGGATTTGATGGCACGAGAAGAGCGCTACGACGTGCTGCCCGCCGATTTGGCCAAAGTGCAGGATTATATCCGCGCAGCCTTCGGGGGCGCGGCATGATAAACCTTTATCCGCTGGCGAAACCGCTGCTGATGGCAATGGAGCCTGAACAGGCGCACCGTCTGACGCTGCGTCTTCTTAAAGCCGGCCTTGCGCCGCGCTTTTGCCATGACGACCCTGCGCTGCGCTGCGATGTTTTCGGGCATCGCTTTCCAAACCCGCTCGGCCTTGCCGCAGGGTTTGACAAGGACGCCGAAGTCCTCGCCCCCATGCTGGATATGGGTTTTGGTTTTGTGGAGGCGGGGACGGTGACCCCGCTGCCGCAGGACGGCAACCCCGCGCCGCGCCTATTCCGTGATGCGCAGAACCGCTCTGTCATCAACCGCCTCGGCTTTCCGGGCAAGGGGCTTGAATATTTCGCCGCGCGCGTCAGCGATTTTCGCGTGGCGGAGGCACAAACGGGCACAGACCCTTTGCGCGGGCTTCTGGGCGTCAATATCGGCATTAACAAGGAAACGGTTTCCGCCTTTGAAGATTACAGCCGTTGCCTGAGCGTGCTGGCGCCCATGGCGGATTATATAACTGTGAATGTTTCATCGCCCAATACCCCGGGGCTGCGCGATTTGCAAAGCGAGAATATGCTGGATGCGCTGCTGGCGGGGTTGATGGCGGTTATGGGCGCGCTGGATATTCCGCCTGTTGCGCGGCCTGCGCTACTGCTGAAGGTCGCCCCCGATTTGACGCCGGACCAGCGCGCGGGCGTCGCGCAGCTGGCGCTGCGTCACCGTATCAGCGGGCTTGTGGTTTCGAATACGACACTGGCGCGGCCGGAGGCTCTGGCACCCCACCTCAAGGACGAAGCGGGCGGGCTCAGCGGCCGTTTGCTGAAAGACAAAGCCTGCAGCGTGCTGGCCGATTTTTACCGCCTGACGCGCGGGCAGTTGCCGCTGGTCGGTGTCGGCGGTATTGAAAATGCCGATGATGCGTGGCGGCGTATCCGCGCGGGCGCATCGCTGGTGCAGGTTTATACGGGGCTTGTCTATGAAGGTCCCGCGCTTGTGCCGCAAGTGCTGAAGGGGTTATCTGCGCGCCTGCGCGATGCGGGGCTGCGGCATATATCTGAAGCCGTTGGCGCAGATGTCGATATGAACGCCGAAGCGGAGGAGGCGGCATGAACGCGCCCGCGGAAAATTCTTACGACAACGACCCTTTCGGCGATGACCCCATGGCGCCGCTGCGCGGCGATGCGCGCCGCCGTGTCGATTGGCGCGGTTTTTTGACGTTTAAAAATATTCTGGCCGCCTTGGGGCTTGCGACCTTTTTGATTGTACTGGGCAGCGTGGCATCGCCGCGCGTGGCGTTTTTGGTGACGGCGATGCTGGCGCTGGCCGGATTTTTTGCCGTTGAAATGGCGGCGCGGCGGCGGTGGGAACGTGATTTGGTTGAACAAATCCGCCGTATGAATGCGGATTACGACCGCATCGTGCGCGAAGTCGCGCGCAACCGCAACGATGTCGCCGATATGCGCCGCACGCTGGCCGATGCGGGCGAAACCGCGCGGCGTTTCAGCCGCCAGCAGGAAATGCTGGGTGTGGCCCCCGCATCGGGCGGCGGCATCGAGCAGCGCATGATTAAAGCAATCGCCGAGCAGCTGTCACGCATGGATGCGCCTGTACGCGGCACGGCTGGTGATGCGCCCGTGGCGGCTTTGCCCGTTGTTGCGGGGCTGACGGCCGACAATGCGGCGCGGGTTTTGACGGACGAGCAGGTCATGGCCTTTGTGCACCATGCCGTGCAGCAGGACAGTATCGATATTTTCCTTCAGCCCATCGTCAACCTGCCACAGCGCAAATCGCGCTTTTTCGAAATGTTCTCCCGCATTCGTATCGAGAACGAGATATATCTGCCGGCGGAGCGGTATCTGGCCGTCGCCATGCAGCATGACATGGTGCCGGTTATCGACAACTTGCTTTTGCTGCGTGCGCTGCAGGCTATACGCGATGCAGGCAGCAGCGGGGCGGGGCGGGCGTGGTTTTGCAACATCACCAGTCTTACACTGAACGACCCGAAATTCATGGGCGACCTTGTGGAATTTATCGCGCAGTACCGTGCGTTGGCGCCGCGGCTGGTGTTCGAGCTGGGGCAGGGCGACCTTGCAACCATGCGCGCGGAGTCTTTGCCCGTGCTGGATGGCTTGTCGCGCCTTGGCTGCCGTTTCTCGATGGACCAGGTGCGGGAGCTATCGTTCGACTTCGCACATCTGGAGGCGCGGCATATCCGTTTTCTCAAAGTCGATGCCGCGCTGGTTATCGAAGGTATGCATGAAATCGGCGGCGTGAAGCGCCTGAAGCGTTTGAAAGCGGAGCTGGACAGCCGCGGCATCGATTTGATTGTCGAAAAGATTGAATCCGAAAAGCAGCTTATCGAGCTTCTGGACATCGACATCGACTACGGTCAGGGGTATTTGTTCGGCAAACCCGCGCGTGCGGAAGCCGCGATGATGGAGGAGTAAAATATGCTATCCGCACAAAACAGCAAAGAGCTGCCGCGTTTTATCGATGGCATTGGCGAGATTGCCGGGTTTTATGAAGGCTATATCCTCGACCTTTGGGGCGTTGTACATGACGGGGAGCAGGCTTTTCCCCATACCGTCCCGACGCTCAGGGAAATGAAACGGGCCAAGCGCCGTGTGTGGTTTTTGTCGAATGCGCCGCGCCGCGCCTATACGGTGGCGGAAAAACTGTCGTCCATGGGCGTCACGCCGGATTTGTACGACGGTATCATGACCTCCGGCGAGGCGACGTGGCAGGCCTTGCAGGAACGTTATTTGCAGCAATGGGGCAAGCGCTGTTTCCACATCGGCGGCGCGCGCGACCATAGCCTGTTCGAGGATATGGACATCACGCTTGTGGATACGCCCGATGCGGCGGATTTCGTGCTGTGCAGCGGTATCGAGGATTTTACCCATACGGCGGATATGTACCAAGACCGCCTTGCCGCCTGCGCCGAAAAACGCCTGCCGATGATTTGCGCCAATCCCGACCGTATTGTCCATGTGGGGGAGAAGCTGGTTATCTGCGCCGGAACCCTCGCTGACATATATATACAGATGGACGGCGAGGTGACGTGGTTCGGCAAGCCGTACCGTCAGGTTTACAGCCATTGCCTGGCCGCTATGCCCGGCATGCGGGTGCTGGGTGTGGGCGATGCCATGCCCACCGATATTGCGGGCGCGACAGGGGCCGGAATCGACTCGGTTTTGGTGACTGCAGGCATCCACCGCGAAAGCTTTGAAGGGGCAGCGGGGGGCGGCTCAGAGAATCGGTTGGGCGAATTTTTCACCGGCTTCCCCTATCGCCCTACATATCTTAGCCGCGGGCTAATCTGGTAAGAAAGTCAAATTTTTCTTTGTTTTCATTGAATTAATCAATGATTAAATTTAGATAAAATTTGATGAAAATTTTGCATAAATGT
>DDBY01000134.1 GCA_002334985.1 Micavibrio sp. UBA2020 | reverse complement strand
TTCTTTCTACAGCGTTGCGCTGGCTAAAAACGTCAAGGTCAAGACCACGACGCACGGCATCCGCACGGTAGAGCACAAAGGCGGTATCGACGCTTATCTGCTGGGCACCGCGCCGACGAAACTGCCGGCCGAGCTGCGCAAAGTACGCAAAGCCATCGTCGCGAAAGTCGGCGAGCTGCCGAAGCCCGAGCCGAAGCCGCGCCGTAAGCTGACCAAAAAGGCCGCTGCGAAAGCCGCCTGATTTGGCTGAAGATTTAAAAAGGGCGGGAGTGATATCTCCCGCCTTTTTTATTGCCGGTTTTTGTCTTACCCCCGCTGGGCTTTCCGCATCATGACCTTTGCCTTCGACATCACGCACCGCGACCCGAATTCTTACGCGCGCCTTGGCCGTTTGACCACGCCGCATGGCACGATTGAAACGCCGAACTTTATTTTCTGCGGCACCAAGGCATCGGTGAAGGGGCTGTCGCCGCAGCAGATGCGCGATGCGCGCTCCGACATCATCCTGTCGAACACATACCACCTGATGCTGTCGCCGGGACCCGATTTGATTGCCGAAATGGGCGGGCTGCACAAATTCATGGGCTGGGACGGCCCGATGTTCACGGACAGTGGCGGGTTTCAGATTTTCTCGCTCGGCTACGGCTCTGTTGCCGACGAAATCAAAGGCCGCGGCCAGCGCCACCGCAAGAAAACCATTTTGCAAATCTCGGAAGAGGGGGCGGCGTTCCAGTCCTATCTTGATGGCAAGAAATTTTTCCTGACGCCCGAAGGCTCCATCGATATCCAGCGCAAACTCGGCGCCGATTTGATTGTGCAGCTGGATGAATGCACGCCGTTCCACGTTGACCGCGAATACACCGCGAAATCGATGGAGATGAGCATGCGCTGGGGCGACCGGTCGCTTGCGGAATGGAAGCGCAAGGACGACGGCAAACAGCGCATGTACGGCATCGTGCAGGGCGGCGTGTACGAAGACCTGCGCCGCATTTCCTGTGAATGGACGCGCGACCGCGATTTCTTCGCGACGGCCGTTGGTGGCTCCCTCGGCAGCCATAAGGAACAAATGTACGAAGTCGTCGCGATGTGCAGCGCGCATATCCACCCGGACCGTCCCGTGCATCTGCTGGGTATCGGCAGTTTCATCGATATTTTCACCAACGTGCGGGCAGGGATGGATACATTCGATTGTGTGTCGCCCACGCGCATCGCGCGCCACGGCTGGGCGCTGGTCAAGGGCGCGCCGAAAGAACGCATGAACCTGCGCAACGCACAGTACATGAAAGACCAGGACCCGGTTGATTCCAGCTGCGAATGCTATTGCTGCCGTCACCACAGCCGCGGGTATATCCATCACCTGTTCCGCACGGGTGAGTCGCTCGGCATGACGCTGCTTTCAATCCATAATGTGGCGACCATGAACCGTCTGATGCGCGAAGTGCGCGCCGCGATTGGTGCCAACCGGCTGGATGAAGCGCAAAAAGAGTGGGTGGTGTAAAATCCCGCCTGCTTTGGCCGCCCTAAGACGTCCGAAGACGTTGTGCAAATTCCGCGCTTACGATATTTTAATAAAGTAAGATTATTTTAAGAAGAGAAGAAACCCTCTCTTTTCTATAATATTTTTCGCGGGTTTCAAGGGGTTTATCGTGGCCGTTTCATACGCCCAGGTTATTTCGACAGACATGATTGTCTCGGAAATCGAGACCATCCTTGATTGGCGTAACGAAATCATCCGCCAATGTTTCTTTCCGGGTTCGCAAGCGCGGCCGGCAGATGCAAACGCACCTTCGGCCATGTTGATATGGTGCAAGCGCGAAGCAGACCGCGGCACGGTTGACCGCGCAGTGGTGGAACGTCTGGTGCATGCGCACGAAGAAATGTGCAAAGCCGCGCGTTTGATATTGGAGCATTGCGCGGGCGGCGCCGCGCCGACGCTGGCGCTTTATGACGGCATTGAAAACCAATGCGATAACTTCATCAACCACATCCGCCGTTTGCAGCAGGACTTGGCAGACTCGTCGACCGCCGTTGACCCTGTGACGGGGCTGCGCACCATTGCCGGCATGCGCAACGACATCAAACGCGAACAAGACCGTTTCGACCGCAAGGGCACATCTTTCAGCATCGCGAATATCGAGATTGATAACCTCGAAGCGCTTTCGCAAAAATACGACCGCCGCGGGATGGATTTGATTTATGCCGCCGTGGCGCAGGTTGTTGCGCGCACCGTGCGCTCTTTCGACGATGCGTATTATCTGGGCAAGGGGGAATATATCCTTGTGCTCAAGCATGTCGAATTCATGGATGCCTGCTCCGTCATGGACCGCCTGCGCGGGGAGATTGAAAACAACCCCGTGTTCATGCAAACGGGGGAGAAGCTGAAAGTCACGGCGTCTTTCGGCATCGCCGAAGCCATCCAGCGTGAAAAGCCCGATGTTTGCGTCGGCTATGCCAAGCAGGCCTTGATGGAATCCAAACGCGGCGGCGGCAACCGCATTTCCGAATACCGCGAACTGTCTGCCTTGGCGCAATTCGCGCGTGACCGCAGCAAAGACGGCGTTTAACGCCGCATCCCTAAAAACCCGCACAAAACAAAACCGCCCTCACGATTTTAGCCGTTGGGCGGTCAAGCATTTAAGTCTGTCGTCTTTTTATTGGCACGGGCGCGGCGGAATTTTCCGTGCGCCCTGTCAATCGCGGGGTTAGCGCGGCTTCGGTGCGTCTTTCTTCGGGCAGGGCTTGGCGCTGCTGTCGTTCTGGTTTTGCGCTTCGCGGGCGGCCTTGCGTTCAGCTTCGACGCGCTGGTCGATTTCCGCCTTTTTGAAGATGAATTCCAGACGCTGTTGGAACTGTCGGTCGAAAGAGTTCATGTGTGTCGCTCCTTGTGTTCAAGTGAGTGCTTTTTGCGAACCATTCGCATAAACTTTATAAGGTATTTATGTACCCCTGTCAAATTGATTATGTCAATAAACGGGATGTGGATAAAATTTGTTTTTGTACGGTTGTTTAAGTATATGCTTTTTCAGGAAAAAACATGTTTTTAACGCGGCGCTGGAAAGGTTTTGTTAACCAGTTTTTTGTTATTTACATGCTACCAAAAAGGTAGGTGTTTCGTGTCTTCCATTGCAGCCCGGCGTTTCATGACCATTTCCGAACCTCATAGCAACATCACAGGATTCGTACCGGATACAGATTTCCGTCTGATGTTCCTTGCGGCGCCTGTGGCGCGCATGGTGATGTCGGTGGAGGCGGACGGCCGTTTTATCTTTGCCGAGGTGAATGCCGTGGCCGCGCAGTATTTTGAAATGCAGCGTGAAGACATGGTGGGGCGCAGCGCCCGCGATTTGTTTTCCAGCACGGTGGCCGACCAGATTGAACAATCTTTCCTGTCCTGCCTGAAGGTACGCCGCGCGGTCACCTTCAATGCTGTGCCGCGCACGGCATCGGGGCTGAAGATGCAGGCATTTATTTTCAACCCCGTTATCGATGCCGAAGGACGCGTGCGTTATATCGACGTCATGGCGCGCCCCGATACGCTGGACAGCGCGCAGCTGCAGCGGGAGCGTGACGATGCCATCATGCTGCTGACCTCGCTGTTCGATGCCAGCGGGCTTGGTATTGTGGTTACCGACCACCATGGCCGGATTGTGCGGGTGAATGATACCTTTCTGGCCGATTACGAATGGTCGCGCGAAGATTTGCTGGGTGAGGATTTCACGCTGCTTATCCCCGATGATGACCAGTCGATTTCGCGCAAGCTTTATGCCGCTTTCATGCAAAAGGGCCGTCACGGCACGCGCGAAGTGCGTATTCTCAAAAAAGACGGCGCTGCCGCCGATGTGGTGGTCACAACGGCGCTGATGGAGCTGTCGCAAAAACGCCGTTTCATGGTTTCGACCATCCGCGATGTGACGGAACGTAAGAACATGATGCGCAAGCTCCGCCGTGCCAAGCAGGACGCCGATGTGGCGAATAGGGCGAAATCGTCCTTCCTTGCGAATATGAGCCACGAGCTGCGCAATCCGCTCAACGCCATCATCGGCTTTTCCGAGATGATAAAGAACGAAACCTTCGGCGCCATATCCAACCCGAAGTACGAAGAATATATCGGCGATATCCATTTCAGCGCGCGTCATTTGCTCGACATCATCAACGACGTGCTCGACATGTCCAAGATTGAGGCGGGCAAGGTCAATTTGATGGAAACCGAGGTTGCGGTCGATGATGTCATGCGCTCCGTCGGGCGTATCATGCTGCCGCGCGCGCAGGCGGCACAGGTCGGCTTGCGCACCGATATTCCGGCCGATTTGCCCTTCATCAAAGGCGACCAGCGGCTTTTGCGCCAGATACTTATCAATCTGGTATCGAACGCGGTTAAATTCTCCCCGCCCGGCACAGATGTCGCCGTGTCCGCGCGCATCAGCAACGACAACAGCCTTGTCATCGAAATCGCCGACCACGGCGCCGGCATCCCCGAAGACAAGCTGCGCTATGTGATGGAGCCTTTCGGTCAGGTGGGTGACCCGCGCAGCTACAAAGGGCAGGGCACGGGGCTGGGTTTGCCGCTGGCCAAGGCGATGGTTGAATTGCACGATGGGCATATCTCCCTCAGCTCCCGCGAGGGGATGGGGACGACCGTCACCATGTCGTTTCCAGCGTTCCGCGTGATTCCCGCAAAGGCTATCCCGCTTGAATAAAAGGGAAAATCCCCAAAAACGCCTATGGCCAAGACGGACCGTTTCGGTTATAAAATAAGCATGTCTATGTTGCTGCAAAAATGTACCGAAGCCGGCCTTAAAATCACCGACCAACGCAAGGTGATTTTGAAGGTTCTTGAAGAATCCGAAGACCACCCCTCGGTCGAGACGCTGTGCGAGCGGGCGCGTCAGGTGGATAGCTCCATCAGCATCGCGACGGTTTACCGTACCCTCGGCCTTTTGAACGAGCTGGGGCTGGTTCTGAAGCATGATTTCAAGGACAGCTCCGCCCGCTTTGAAGTGGACCATGGCCATCACTACCACCTCGTCGATACCGAGACGGGGCAGGTTGTGGAATTCCAGAGCGAAGAGCTGGTCGCGCTTATCAACAAAATTGCCGCCGACCTCGGCTATCAGATGGTTGACCATACCTTCGAGATGTTCGGCCACAAGCTGAAGAAATAATCTACATGTGCGCGCCAAGCGAAGACGAACGCCTGCCCACCGGACTTTGGGTCGATGCGCATATCCGCCGCTGCATCAGCGCGGCCATTCCCGTTTATGTCGTGCACAAGGGGGCCTATGCCGCGGGCACGGTCATGGTGAAAATCGTGATGCGCGAAGGTATGCGTACACTCGGTTGCTTTTTGCTCAACCAGACACGGGATATGGACGGCGCCATGGGCTGGATGAAGGTTTTTGACGACGCCCCCGTCGATGAGCGCCGCGCCGATGAATATATCAAACGCGCCATTTCCCGCGACCCCGACGTCTGGGTGGTGGAGGTCGAAGACCCCGCAGGCAAAAACCCGTTCGAGGGGAAGATTTTCTAATGTGCGTGAGAAACAAAAAAGCCGGCCTTTTGACAGGCCGGCTTTTTTGTTGGCTTTTATAAACCTTACGGCGTCGGGCAGAGTTTGACGCCGGAGAGGATAGCCTTCGCATCGAACGCGACGCGTTCGGTGATTTTGTCGGCGCCACCCCATTGCTGGACGAACATTTCGGCGCGCGGGGTGCCGATGTCGTTCATGGCAGAAAGCGCCGCGGACGGGTTGGCCGTCACGCCGCCAAGACCGTGGAACTGCATATAAAGCAGGTCGATTTTGGCTTGTACGTTGCCGGCTTCGGCTGCTTGCTGGAACAGGCCAGCAGCAACGGTGGGGTCTTTCGGCACGCCGTCAAAGCCGTTGAAGGCGAAGAAGGCAAGGTCTTTTGCCCCCTGCGCCGCGACGCGGGCATTGTCGGAACCTGCGCGGGCGATGGCATCGCTGACACGCTCGGACACGCTATGGCCGTCAATCAGCGCGCTGAAAGATTCCATCGGCGTCGGGCACGGCACGGGGACGGGCGCTGCGATAACTTGCTCGACCACGGGGGCGGGCTCGGGCGTGGCGATAACGGCGGGTTCCGGCTTCACTTCGACGGGCGCGGTGGGCGTTGCATCGGGCGTGGGGGCGAAGAATTTATCCATGACTTCGCCAAAACCCATAAACAGCGCGCCGCCGATAAGGGCGAAGCCGCTGGATTTCAAAAACACGTTGCGGTTTTGTTTGGTCCAGAATTTCGGGCCTTCAACACCTTTTTTCTTGGCGCTGTAGGTCTGGCCGGCGTGGCACATGACGGTCATGGCTGCGCCAACGGCGAAGGACGAAACCAGCAGCGTTGCAACGGCCGGTGCGGACATCATCGCCATGGGCACGGCGACGACGGCTTTGGCGGCCGCAGCGGCCGCGGCACCCGCCGCGATGTTGAAAGTGATGCTGAGCGCTTTTTTGCCCCAGCCGTATTTTTTCTTGGGCGCGTCTTCTTGCGCCGTGCCGCCGATGGCGGTGAGGGGTTGGTTGCCGTTGGCGGCAGCGGGGGTGATGTCGTCTTGGACGGTATCGGGTGTTTTTTCAGGTTCGTTCATGGGATGCTCCTCGGGCTCTGTGGCTTTACGGGCGGCGGGCGTGGCCTGTCACGCGCAATCCATTTTCATAAAAATATAAAAAGATGTTGGGTCAAAAAACCACAGGGGGCATGTTCTGTCAAGCCTGCATTCAGTCAGGCAGTTCCCTCCGGCGTGCGCGGAGAGGTTAACGGGGCGGGGGATTAGGGGGAGAGCTTAGATATTATCGCCAAAAGGCATGGGCGATTCACAGGGCATTTGCGCCTTGATAGCGCGCTCCGACAATATTTTATTACATTTTTTCAGCATGTTGCTGCCCGTATAGGTCAGCGTGAAGGGCAAGATGCCATGCAGCAAAATCACAAACCCTGCCATCATCAGCCGTGCGCCCATGCTGAGCGTGAACCAGAGGTGCTGCCAGTATGTTTCACCTGCCGCGGCGGGGTGTTCGGTAAAGGCGCGGTGTGCGGTGTCCAGCAGGGGTTGCAGCTTGGCCATAACCCCCTCCGCCTGCGCAGATGCGGGGCGGCCGGACGGGTCTGCGGCGGGGGAGGGTTCTTCGCCGATAACCTCCGCATCGACCACGGGCGGCGCGCGGCGTGCGGCAAGGCCGCTTTCGTCGTCTTGCGGGGGCTGCTGCGCGGTGCTTTGGCTGTTCATGGGCGTCCTCGTTCTGCGGTCTTGTCCTGTGGATATATTTTTAAACGCTTATGA
>DDBY01000138.1 GCA_002334985.1 Micavibrio sp. UBA2020 | reverse complement strand
GTTAATATCCTTCACCATCATCAGGGGCGTGATGCGCGTCATCATGCCGCCGTAATAATGCGCACGGCTGAGCAAAATATCCGGCTTGCCGTGTTTGTCCATGTACATTGACAGCGCCTGCCGCGGGTCGGGCATGCCCGGATACATTTCAGACAGATGTTTGTCTTCGATATAATGGAAACGGCCGCCGAGTTTTTGCGCCATGCGCAGGCCAATACCTTTGAACCCGTGACTGTCGCCGCGCGTCGGGTCATCGTCGCCGATATAGACCATCACCATCGGGCCGGATTTGGAAGCGGGGGACTGCGCTGTCTCGACACTCATGCGGGCGGCGAACCTGTTGTGATTGAACGATTATAGTCTCGCACAGGATTTAAATTATGTCAATGAAGGCAGGCGGGAAGGCCTGAAATACTGAATAAAAACAATGATAATTGCAGAAACGCTGCCACGCGCACCAAAACGCCGCCGCAAACCTGCCCGAGATTTCACTTGAGCCGACGCCCCGCCGTTATTATATTACGCCTGCATTCCTGCACGCCCCTGTGGTGGAATTGGTAGACGCGCTCGACTCAAAATCGAGTACCGTGAGGTGTGTCGGTTCGAGTCCGACCGGGGGCACCATTTCAGAAAAATGAAAATGCGCGCACTACTGCAAAGCAGTAGCGTATCGCTTAAACCGCAATCACCGCAAAGCAAAGCATGTTCGCCTCGGCCTCTTCGGTGCGGAAGGGCATGCTGATGTCGTCGATGCGGCGGGCGGTTTTCTGGATTTCTTCGCGCTCAAGGGCGAGGGCAGGGTAATCGGCGTTTTTCTTTTCAAAGTTGTGGAGCGTCCAGCCCATGCGCTCGAAAAACGCGCGGCCTTGGCGCTGCGTCGTCAGGTAGCCGGAGGCCATGAGCAAGCGCGTATCGCCCTGCGCCATATCAGGCGCAAAAAAACGGCGCAGGCCGCCAAGGCAATGTTCGATAATCGCGCTGTCCATACCCGGTTTGCGGCGAATAGAATTGCCTTCCCACTGTATCACCAACGGGAAGAAGCGCCATAGAACGCCTTGCGCGGTTTCATCACGAAAAAAATTGAACTTATAGGTCACGGCCAGCATGTTTTCGTCGTCGTAAAGCTCGACCGCGTATGTCGGCGCTTCCAGCAATGAAGTAGATGGCGCCAGCGCCTTGAAGCGGAAGCCACCGTGCACGGGCATTTCCGCATTGGCGAAATCGGCCAGCGCGGCCATGACCGCATCGGGCGCGGCGGCGTTTCGGGGCGGCGTTTGTGCCGTATGTAAGGCGTTTTGCGGCATGGTGTTTTACAGGAAACCGGAAACATTCAGGCGAATATCAACTGTTATACAATAACATTTTCTAGGGTCAAGTATCGGTTTTGTCATATCCGCCTTCCGGCTGTCTAAATAGTTGATATGTGTCTGTAAATCTTTACATTATACGCGTTCAGCCATACAGGAGAGACCGGAGTGAAAACGCTTGCCGAACTGACTGAAGAAGAAGTCATCGCCCTTGCCGTATCGAGCGAGGAGGAAGACTCCCGCATCTATATGACCTTCGCGATGCGCCTGCGCGCAGATTATCCGGCCACCGCCCAGATGTTCGAAGAAATGGCCGCCGAGGAGCAGGAGCATAAAAACATGCTCCTCGACCTCTATAAGCGCCGCTTCGGCCAGCAAATGCCCTACATCACGCGTCAGGACGTGCGCGGGTTTTTGAAGCGCAGCCCCCTGTGGCTGATGAAGGATTTGCGCATCGAAAAAGTCCGCCGTCAGGCCGAAATCATGGAGCTGGAGGCCGGCAATTTTTACGCCAAGGCAGCAGAACAGGCGCGTGACGTCGAAGTGCGTAAATTGCTGGGCGACCTTGCCCTCATCGAAAAAGGCCATCAGGCCAAGGCTGTCGATATCGAAGCCAAAGCATTGCCCGAAGACGTCAAAAGCGAGGAAGACGAAACCGCCCGCCGCGTTTTGCTTTTGCAAATCGTGCAGCCCGGTTTGTCCGGCCTGATTGACGGTTCTGTTTCGACCCTTGCGCCGATTTTTGCGGCGGCTTTTGCCACGCAATCCACGCATGAAACCTTTCTGGTCGGCCTTGCGGCCTCTATCGGCGGCGGTATCAGCATGGGCCTGACCGAAGCCATGTCCGACGACGGTGAAATCACCGGCCGCGGCAGCCCGTGGATACGCGGTATCGCCTGCGGCGGCATGACGACCGTGGGCGGCCTTGGCCACACGCTGCCGTATCTTATTCACGATTTCTGGACGGCGACATGGATTGCCGCCATCATCGTGATTGTCGAGCTTATCGCCATTTCGTGGGTACGCTGGAAATACATGGATACGCCATTCCACTCCGCCATGGTGCAGATTATTTTTGGCGGTTCGCTGGTGCTTGCCGCGGGTATTCTTATCGGCGGGATGTAAAACGTCATGGCAAAAAAATCAGCGCCGACACGCAAAAAATCCGCGTCACGCGATATAGACTATAAAACATATTTGCAGCTGCCGACGCTTCTGGATGCGCAAAAGCCGATAAGTGCGGCGCATGACGAAATGATGTTCGTTGTGGTGCACCAGACGTATGAGCTGTGGTTCAAGCTTATTTTGTTCGAACTTGACCGCGTGCAGAAAATTATGAATGGCAAGACCGTCAAGGATGAAGACCTGCGCACGGTTTCTGCTAGTCTTGGGCGTATTGTATCAACCATGAAATTACTGGTCAGCCAGCTGGATATCATGGAAACAATGACGCCGCTGGATTTCCTCGACTTCCGTCATGTTTTCCGCTCGGCCTCCGGCTTTCAAAGCATGCAATTCCGCGAACTTGAAATCCGCCTTGGCCTGCGCAGCGACGACCGCATCGGCTATGACGGGAAATCGTATGAAAACTACCTTCCCGCCGAAGACCGCAAGCGTTTGCAGACTGTCACGAAAACGCCTTCGCTACTTGACCAGCTGGACAAATGGCTGGCGCGCACACCGTTTGTGGAAACAGGCTCTTTCAACTTCTGGGCTGTTTACCGCAAATCTGTGATGGATATGATTGCACAGGACCGTGCCGCCGTAGAAGCCAACCGCAAAATGCCAGCGCAAGCCAAAAACATGGAGCTTGGCAAGCTGGACGGTATGGCCGCGCAGTACGACAAACTTTTTACCCCGCAACCCAGTGCCGATTTGCCGTGGCGCCTGTCGCAAAAAGCTTTGCAGGCCGCGCTGTTCATTAATCTTTACCGCGACCAGCCCGCGCTGCAGGCGCCGTTTAAAATCCTCAGCGACCTGATGGACATGGATGAGCTGATGGCGCTCTGGCGTTATCGTCACGCGCTGATGGCGCAGCGCATGCTGGGCGCGAAAATGGGCAGCGGCGGTTCAACCGGACACGACTACCTTGTTGCTACGGCAGCCAAACACCGCATTTTCCGCGACTTGTTTGCGCTATCGACTTTTTTGATACCGCGTTCGCGCTTGCCGAAACTGCCCAAGCAGGTAGAAGATAAAATGCGTTTCCGCTATTCGGGGAAAAAGGACGATGCGGCCTGACATCAAACAGGATTTCAGCCGCTTTCTGAACGCCGTGCCGGGCCGTCTGCACATGGCGGCGCATAGCCATCATTACTGGCCGGATGTAACGCTCGATGCGCAGATACAGGCATGGACGGACGCTGCACTGCATGCCGACAGCAAATGGGACCATGTTTTCGGCCATCTGATGCCGGATGTGCGGCGCGGTCTTGCAAAAATGCTGAACCTGCCATCGCCCGATACACTGGTTTTTGCGCAAAATACGCATGAATTCGTGCTGCGCCTGCTTTCGTGTTTCGCGGCGGATAAGCCCGTGCGCATCCTGACAACCGATAGCGAATTTTACAG
>DDBY01000183.1 GCA_002334985.1 Micavibrio sp. UBA2020 | reverse complement strand
TACAGCCCACGGCCACAGACTGACCCCGAGGCCCAAATAGCCCAGCGCGAAGATACCGATACTGCACAGGAACGGCGCATATTCCGCGCCCCTGCGCAGCGAGACGAATAACCAGACAAACAGCGCAAAGGTCAAAACCGGAATAGGCAGCAGCCAGGGCAGAACGGATTCATCGAACCAGCGCAGGTGAATGGACGTGTCGAGAAACGGAACCCACAGGCTGACCAGTCCCATGAACATCGCCACAAAAACCAGAATATATTGTGCCGCGCGGCGGGCCCAGCCTTGCGTCTCCCCTTCCGTTTTCATGACAAGCCATGTCGCGCCCAAGAGCACATACCCCGCGACAACACCCAGACCCGTCACGATACTGAAAGCCGTCAGCCAGTCAAAGGCGCCACCGGAAAACCCGCGCCCCTCGACCTCTATGCCCTGCACCAAACCGCCGAGGATAACCCCCTGCATAAAAGCCGCGCCGAGCGAGCCGAAATGGAAAAACATATCCCAAAGTTTTTTTGACCTGTTCGCTTTGAAGCGGAATTCAAACGCCACCCCGCGGAAAATCAGACAGAGCAGCATGCAAATCACAGGGATATACATGGCCGGCATCACGATGGAGTAAGCCAAGGGGAAAGCGGCAAAAAGACCGCCACCGCCCAGCACCAGCCAGGTTTCGTTTCCATCCCAGAAAGGCGCGATGGAATTAATCGCGCGGTTGCGGCAGTTATCCGTCGGCGCGAAGGGGAAGAGTATCCCGACGCCAAGGTCAAACCCGTCCAAAAGCACATACAGCAGCACCGCCGTGGCAATCAGGCCGCCCCAGACCAGGGGGAGATTTATATAGCTCTCGAATGAAAACATCTTTTTCTCCCCTTTTACGGCTTGATAAACGGCGCGCTGGCGCGCCCCGGCATTTCCGGTTTATCCGCCTGCGGCTGCGGCCCTTTGCCGATTTGCCGCAGAATATAATAGCTGCCCGCCCCGAAAATAAAGAAATACACCACAACAAATGCCGCAAGCGAAATAGCCACATGTGCGCCGTCCACCGGCGATACGGAATCAGACGTACGCAGCACGCCATAGACCGTATAAGGCTGACGCCCGATTTCGGTGACAAACCATCCCGCTAATACTGCGACAAATCCCGACGGCGTCAACATCATGCACCACAGCTGGAACCAGCGCGTATCGAACAGGCGTTTGCGGAAATGAAGCACAGCCGCAATAACACCCGTCAAAATCATTGCCATGCCGATGGCAACCATCACACGGAATGACCAGAAAACCGCGGCCACCGGCGGGCGGTCTTCTTTTGGCCAGGATTTAAGCCCCTTGATTTCGCCTTCCGCATCATGGGTCAGGATAAGGCTTGCCAGTTTGGGTATCTCGATTGCGTAAAGCGTTTCCTCTGCTTCCTCGTCCGGCCAGCCGAACAGGCGCAGGGCTGCGCCCTTTTCCGTCTCCCATATCCCCTCCATCGCCGCGACTTTGGCAGGTTGGTGCTGAAGCGTATTCAGCCCGTGCAAATCGCCGATGAAAAGCTGCGCCGGCGCAACAAAAACCGCCATCAACATCGCCATGGCAAACATAATGCGCGCCTGCGCTTCGTGACGTTTTTTCCAAAGGTACCACGCACTGACGCCGCCTATCACAAAGGCCGTCGTCAGATAGGCCGCAACCACCATGTGTGCGAAGCGGTAGGGAAAAGAGGCGTTGAAAATGACGTCTATCCAGTTCACAGGGAAGAAAATTCCGCCCTCGCGCACTTCGAATCCACCTGGCGTCTGCATCCAGCTATTGGCGGAGAGTATCCAGAAGGCCGACATCAGCGTCCCCGCCGCCACAATCACGGTCGCGGCAAAATGCATCCGCGGGCTGACGCGCCCCCAGCCAAACAACATGATGCCGAGGAAGGAAGATTCGAGGAAGAAAGCCGTCAAAACCTCATACCCCAGCAAAGGCCCGATGACGTTACCCACTTTGTCCGAGAAGACAGACCAGTTCGTACCAAACTGGTAGGACAAGACCACGCCTGAAACGACTCCCATGCCGAAAGTCACCGCAAAAATCTTGACCCACATTTTATAAATGTCGCGGTAGAGCGTATTTCCGGTTTTCAGCCAGCGCCATTCAACCACAGCCAGAAAACTTGCAAGGCCGATGGTGAAAGCGGGAAAAATAATGTGAAAAGAAACCGTAAAGGCAAATTGCAGGCGCGCCAGTAAAACGGGGTCTAATTCTGTGAACGGCATGAATGCGCCTCCCTTGCGGAATGTGAGTGCTGGCTAGAATATAATATGCATAGTTTCTAAAGTGAAGAAAAACTCGTAAAAAAAACACGGCTTGTCCCCGCGCCCCCGCGGTTTTAAACTTGCCGCAAACCGGAGATTTGCCCATGCACAGCGCCCTGACCGCCCCCGTACTGGAAACTATCGACGGCCTCGCCTGCGCGCGGTTCGACCCGCCCGCTAATACAGCCGTCCGCGGCAGTGTCGTGGCCGTACATGGCCTGACGCGCCAGAAACGCGATTTTGATTATCTGGGCGCGGCACTGGCAGCGCAAGGCTGGCAGTTTTATGCGTTTGATGCGCCCGGCCGCGGCGAAAGCCTGCGCCTGCCGCCCGAAGAATACCACCTGACGCGTTACGCCGAAATATTCGCAGAGCTTTTGAAAAAACACTTCACCGCCCCCGTGCACTGGATAGGGACATCGATGGGCGGGCTTATTGCACTTGAAATGCTGGCGCAGGATATGGCGCCCGCGCTGGCATCACTGACGCTTGTCGATATCACGCACAAACCGCACCCCGCCGCCTGCGCGCGCATTGCAGATTATGTGGTTGAAAACCTGCCCGTGCTGCCGTCCGTCGAAATGCTTGAGGATATTTTGAAGGTCAACCTGCCGCTTGGGAATGTCAGCGACGCAGTCTGGCACCACTACGCGCTGCATCAGCTGCGCAAAGCGGATGGCGGATATATATTCCATTTCGACCCCAAAATTGCGCGCCTTGCCGCGCCAGCCTTGCGCGCGGGTATCGACATCACGGCGGGCGCGCAGAAAATCCGCTGCCCTGCCGCGCTGGTGGCGGGCGGAAAATCCGACCTTTGCACCCCCGCGGAAATCACCGATATCCAAGACATCGTGCCGGATATTGCGCTGCATATCTGCGCCGATGCAGGGCATATCCCCGCCCTTGCCGACCGCGAGACACAGGAATTTATCGCAGGCTTTATCAGCCGCGCAGCCGGATAAAACCGCCTTATGCGACGATAAGATTGCCGCCCGCGACCAGCGCCGCTTCGTCTGTCAGCCCCGTCACGCCGGTCAATACCGCGATTTGCTGGAAGCCGAACAGCCCGCCCGCACCGTCGCGGTCAACGCTGACAATCGTATCCGCCCCCGAATCCGCGAAAGTGACGTAATCGAGGATGTTGTCAACGCCGTCGGTATAAAAACCTTCGAGGATGTCGGAGATATCGATAGCATCGCCGTCGCCCGTATTGAAATCGGTCACGGTATCGACAGCGCCAAACGCGCTCAGGACTTCGAACAGGAAGGTATCGGCATCATTGCCGCCCGTCAGCGTATCGGCGCCCGCGCCGCCCAGCAACATGTCGTCGCCATCACCGCCGTCCAGCGTATCGTTACCCGCAAGGCCGGACAGCGTGTTGTTGCCGCTATTGCCGGTAAGCGTATTCGCTAGGCTGTTGCCCGTTGCATTGTTGTCGGCCGTACCTGTCAAAGTGAGGCTTTCAACGCCCGAGCCCGTGGTAAAGCTGACGCTGGATTCTATATGGTCAAAGCCAGACCCGCCAGTCACCACATCGCCGACGTTATCGACGATGTAAAGGTTATTGCCGCTGCCGCCGCTCATGGTATCCGCGCCTTCGCCGCCGTCGAGTGTATCGTCGCCGGAACCTGTCGTCAGCTTGTCGTCGCCTTCCATGCCGTAAAGCACGTCGTTGCCGCCGCCGCCATTGATAACGTTATTACCCGCACTGCCCGTGATGGTATTATCGAGCGCATTGCCCGTCACGCTGGCGTTTTGCGTCTGCATAATCAGGTTTTCGACATTCGACGCCATTTTGTATGACGAGCCGAAGAAGCCGGCCTTGAGGATAATCGTATCCGTTCCGCCGCCTTCGTCTTCGTAAATACGCGCGCCGGCTTCTGTGATGGCATAGGTATCGTCGCCATCGCCGCCATACATTCTGTCGCTGCCCGCGCCGCCATCGTCCAGATAGTCGTTGCCACCAAGCCCGACCAGCGTATTTGTCGCCAGGTTCCCGATGATAGTGTTGTCAAGCGCGTTGCCCGTGCCGTTGATAACGCCCGAACCCGCCACCGTCAGCGTCAGATGTTCGAGATTGTCGCCCAGCGTCCACGACACGCTGGCGCGCACCGTATCCGTGCCCTCGCCCGCGTCTTCGATGATGACATCGGTTGCGCTGTCAACGACATAGGTATCATCACCTGTGCCGCCGACAAGCGTATCGATACCGCCCGCACCGTCCAGATAATCATTGCCGTCCAAGCCGGACAGCGTGTTATTGCCGGTTGTGCCCGTGATAGTGTTGTTTTCGGCGTTACCGGCGCCGTTGATGGCCGCCGTACCCGTCAGCGTCAGGTGTTCGACGTTTGCGCCCAGAACATAGCTGACGCTGGCGCGCACTGTATCCGTGCCCTCGCCTACGCCTTCCGTCACCACATCACCGGCGTCATCGACGATATATGTATCGTCGCCATCGCCGCCAATCATGGTATCCGCGCCCGCAAGCCCATCCAGATAATCATTGCCGTCCAGACCGGAGAGCGTATTGTCACCCGCCGTACCGGTCAGACTGTTATCAAGCGCATTGCCTGACCCCACCAGCGCCGCACCTGTCAGCACCAGATGCTCGACCTCGGCGCTCAGCGTATAATTCACGCTGGCGCGGATGGTATCCGTGCCTTCGCTTGCGTTTTCAGTCACGGTATCGCCGGCATCGTCAACGATGTAAACGTCGTTGCCCTTGCCGCCTGTCATCGCATCTGCGCCGGCAGCGCCGTCAAGGGTATTATTGCCGTCATTGCCCGTCAGCGTATTTGCCGCTGCATTGCCAAAACCGTTGATATGCGCCGCGCCCGTCAATGTCAGGTTTTCAAACGTTGCGCCCAGCGTCCATGTCAGTGCAGATTCAACCGTATCTTCGCCCTCGCCGGCTTCTTCTATCAGCACGGTATTCGCCGCACTGACAACATAGGTATCATCGCCCGTACCGCCGATAAGCGTATCCGCCCCGCCACCGCCAATAAGCGTGTCGTTGCCATCAAGGCCGGACAGCGTGTTTTTGCCCGCATTCCCCGTGATGATGTTGTCTTCGGCGTTACCCGTGCCGTTAATGGCCGATTTACCACCCAAGGTCAGGTGCTCGAAATTCGCCCCCAGCGTCCAAGATACGCTGGAGCGGACGGTATCGATACCTTCGCCCGGATTCTCCGTAACGGTATCGCCGATATTGTCCACGACGTAGAAATCATCCCCATCGCCGCCAATCATGACGTCAGCCCCGGCGCCGCCATCCAGCGTATTGCCAAACGCATTACCCGTCAGCGTGTTGGAATCTTTGTTGCCCGTCCCGTTAAACCCGCCGACCAGCGTCAGGTTTTCGACATTCGCGGCCAATGTGTAGCTAATCGCATCGGACAGCACGAGGTCGATACCGCCCCCCGTCGCTTCTTTGATGCTGTCTTTTTCGTTATCAACGATATAGGTATCATCGCCAGCGCCGCCGGTCATAACGTCAATGCCCGCGCCGCCGTCAATCGTGTTATTGCCCGCGTTACCGGTAATGCTGTTATCGAGCGCGTTGCCCGTACCGTCGATATCATCCGTGCCCGTCAGGAACAGTTTTTCGACGTTTGCCGTCAGCGTGTAGCTGATACCCGCATAAACACTGTCTGTGCCTTCGCCGGCGTTTTCTTCGACCACGTCGCCCGCATCATCAACGATATATGTATCGTTGCCAAGGCCGCCTATCATCCGGTCCGCACCGGCAAGGCCGTCCAGCGTATTGCTGCCCGTATTACCGATGAGGGTGTTGTCCCCCGCGTTGCCCGTGGCGTGAATGGCAGAAGCCCCCGCCAATGTCAGGTTTTCAAACGTATCGCCCAGCGTCCATGTGACGGAGGAAATAATAGTATCCGTACCCTCACCCACCTCTTCAACCACGATGTCTTTTGTGGAATCGACGACGAAAGTATCATTGCCAAGGCCGCCGACCAGCGTATCGCTGCCCTTGCCGCCATCCAGATAATCATCGCCGTCAAGACCGGAAAGCGTATTCGCGCCCGCCGTGCCCGTGATGCTGTTGCCAAGCGCGTTGCCCGTACCCACCAGCGCGGCGCCTGCCAAAATCAGGTTTTCCACGTTATTGGTGAGCGTATAGTTCAGCGTCGATTGCACCGTATCGGTGCCTTCGCCGCCCGCTTC
>DDBY01000190.1:5390-11329 GCA_002334985.1 Micavibrio sp. UBA2020 | reverse complement strand
CTGCTTGGCCACTTCCGTTTTACCGACGCCCGTGGGGCCGGAGAACAAATAGCTGCCAATCGGCTTTTCAGGGTCGCGCAAACCTGCGCGGCTGAGCTTGATGGCCGCCGACAACGCCTCAATCGCCATATTCTGGCCGAAGACGAGGGTTTTGAGGTCACGCTCCAGATTGCCCAGCACTTCGCGGTCGTCCTTGGTGACGGTCTTGGGGGGGATACGCGCGATTTTGGACACCGTCGCCTCGATATCCTTCAGCGTAATCGTTTTCTTGCGCTTGTCTTCGGGCAGCAGCATTTGCGCCGCGCCCGCTTCGTCAATCACGTCGATGGCTTTGTCCGGCAGCTTGCGGTCGCCGATGTAGCGCGCCGACAGCTCCACCGCGCCGCGGATGGCGTCTTCGGCATAGGTGATTTTGTGATGTTCTTCGTAATACGGCTTGAGCCCCTTGAGGATTTTGACCGCATCTTCGATAGACGGCTCCTGCACATCGATTTTCTGGAACCGGCGCACCAGTGCGCGGTCTTTTTCGAAATGGTTGCGGTATTCTTTATACGTCGTCGAGCCGATGCAGCGCAGCGTGCCATTCGACAGCGACGGCTTCAGCAGGTTCGACGCATCCATCGCGCCGCCCGACGTTGCGCCCGCACCAATCACGGTGTGGATTTCGTCGATGAACAAAACCGCGCCGTCGATGGCTTGCAGCTCGGTCAACACGGCCTTGATGCGCTCTTCGAAATCGCCGCGGTAACGCGTGCCGGCCAGAAGCGCACCCATATCAAGCGCGTAAATAACGGCATCTTTCAAAACGTCCGGCACGTCGCCTTCGATAATGCGGCGGGCGAGGCCTTCGGCAATCGCGGTTTTACCGACGCCGGGGTCGCCGACGTAAAGCGGGTTGTTTTTGCTGCGGCGGCAGAGAACCTGAATGGTGCGCTCGACCTCGCTCTCGCGGCCGATGAGGGGGTCGATTTTTCCCTTCGCCGCCTTGTCGTTGAGGTTGACGCAATACGCTTCCAGCGCGTCTTTGCCTTTTTTGGCGGGCGCTTCTTCGCCGCCCTCTTCGTCCGTGCCGTGCACGGCGCGCTCTTCGCTGTGGCCCGCGACCTTGGCAATGCCGTGGGAGATGTAATTGACCGCGTCAAAACGCGTCATTTCCTGTTCTTGCAGGAAGAAAACAGCATTGCTCTCGCGCTCCGAAAACAGGGCGACGAGCACGTTGGCGCCGGTGACTTCCTCGCGCCCCGACGATTGAACGTGAATGGCCGCGCGCTGCAAAACCCGCTGGAAACTGGATGTCGGCTTCGACTCCTCCGCCGCCGGATGCACAAGATTTTGCATTTCGGTGTCGATGTAATGCGACAGCTCCTGCCGCAACAAATCAAGGTCAACACCGCAGGCGCGCATGACGGCAACCGCGTCCTGGTCTTCGGTCAGCGCCAAAAGCAAATGCTCCAGCGTTGCAAATTCATGGTGGCGCGCATTGGCATAGGCCAGCGCGCGGTGCAGGGTTTGTTCCAGATTGCGTGACAGCATGTTTTTCCCCTATCCCCTTATTCCGTCTTTACCGCGCAAGGCGTGCCCTTTTTGCCGGCACGTCCTGTGCGCTATTCCTTTTCCATCGTGCATTGCAGCGGGTGTTCGTTTTTACGCGCGTAGTCCATGACAAGGTTCACCTTGGTCTCGGCCACTTCATGCGTATAAACGCCGCAGATGCCCACGCCGCGGCGATGCACATGCAGCATAATCTCGGTCGCTTCCTGCCGGTTCTTGGCAAAGAATTTTTCCAGCACATGCACCACGAAATCCATGGGCGTAAAATCGTCGTTGAGCAAAAGCACGCGGTACATCGCCGGCTTTTTGGGCTTCAGCCGCGTGCGCGTCAAAAGCCCCACGCCCGGCCGCGCGCCATCCCGCTCGTCATCGGGCGGGGCGGTCATCGTCCAGCGTGTGTTTTTATCCAGCGTTTTCATTGCCATAACCCAAAGAGCCGCAGGGCGCGGCTATATCCTTTAAGATAGACGTCTGTTTGCGTTTTGTCACCCGCTACCGCTGCATGCTGCGGCGCAAAATAATCCTGTAAAAAAAAGCGCTTAGGCGAAATTCCTGCTTTACACGAATCTCGTGTTGCCATAATTTCAATAAACGCGCGGAAAATGCACCGCGACCCAAGCACATCGTCATCAACACCCAACAGAGCGGAGAACGACCGTTTTGAAAAAAGCTTCTCTATTCAAACGTCTCGCCCTCTGCATGGCGTTTCAGGCCGCAGCCCTGCCCGCGCTGGCGCAAACCGCCGCCCCCGCCGAACCGGCAGAACCGCAGCGCGCCAGCCGCTATGCCTCTGTCGTCGTCGATGCCGCAAACGGCAGCATGATTTACGGCCGCGACGAAGACAAGCAATTGCGCCCCGCATCGACGACCAAGGTCATGACGGCCTATCTGACGTTCGAAGCGCTGAAAAACGGCACCCTGCGCCTTGACCAGGAGCTGACGGTATCGCGCCGCGCCGCATCGCAGGAGCGCACGAACCTCGCCATGATGCGCACCAATACCTACAAAGACAAAAAGACCGGCAAGCGCCGCACCGAAACGCGTCAGGTCATCACCAAAATCACGGTTGAAAACGCGCTGAAAGGCATGCTGGTACATTCCGCCAACGACGCCGCCGTCGTGCTGGCCGAAGCCATCGGCGGCAGTGTCGAGGGGTTTGCCGACAAAATGAATGCCACGGCAGAACGCCTTGGCATGGACGACAGCCATTTCATGAACCCGAACGGCCTGCCGCATACGCGCCAGTTCACTACCGTATCGGACATGGCGAAACTGTCGGTCGCGGTCATCAAGGACTTCCCTGAATATTACCATTTCTTCGGCAACCGCACCTTCAGCTATAACGGCGTCAACTACCGCAACTACAATAACCTGCTCGGCAGCTATGACGGCGTGGACGGGCTCAAGACCGGTTTCATCCGCGTGTCCGGCTTCAACCTGACCGCATCGGCAGAGCGTGACGGCCAGCGCATCGTTGCCGTCGTTTTCGGCGCCGATAACCCCGCGCAGCGCAAGGCCGATATGACCGTACTTCTGGATTACGGCTTTGCCGTGCTGGGCAGCCAGCCCAAGCCGCCCCTGCCCGTCAACCAGAACGACCCCGCCGATACCAGCGAGGACCCGGAAGAAGAAAACGCGCCCGGCTTTCAAGATAGCGGCCATGTACGCAGCCTGCCCGACCGCAGCACCTTCGCCAGCGGCCTGAACGCGCATTACAACATCAAGGCGAGCTATACCCCGCCCGCGATGGACATCGGCAAGGCCGCACCGAAAGAAGCGTTGCTGGCTCCGTCGCCCGCGCCGGAAAAAGACCTGCCGGAGCGCAAGCCGGAGCCGCTTTATATTCCCCGCAGCCCCTCGGTGCGCGGCCGCGAGATTTAAACCCGCCAAAAATCAGCCAAAACACGGAAATACCCCGATATTTCCGTGTTTTTTGATGCACCGCGACTAGACAAACCAGCCAAAGCGGCCTACCATATTAAGGAAGGGGTAAATGCAAAAACCGCATTTATGCCAAGGGGTTCATTGCGCCGGAAAATCCGGGCACGAAGGGTTTTTAAGACGTGAAACGGCTTTTTTTCATGCTGATTGCGGCCTTGCTTGTGGCCTGCTTCGCCGTGGGCCACGCGGAGGCCGCGCGTAAAGGCCAGAAAAAAGCCAACCAGCCCAATTACAAATACGCCTCCATCGTCATCGATGCCGCAACGGGCGTGGTCGTGAGCGAGAGCAACCCCGACAAAATCCTGCACCCCGCGTCGCTGACCAAGATGATGACGCTTTACCTGACCTTCGAGGCTATCCAGCAAGGCCAGCTGCGCAAGACGCAGCGCCTGCGCGTCTCCAGCCATGCGGCATCGCAGCCGCCGTCCAAAATCGGGCTGGAGCCGGGCGACACCATCCGCGTCGAAGACGCTATCCTGTCGCTGGTCACGCGCTCGGCCAATGATATCTCCGTCGTGCTGGCGGAAGGTATCGGGGGCAGCGAATATCGCTTCGCCCGCCTGATGACGGCCAAGGCAAAGCAGCTGGGCATGCGCAACAGCCATTTCGTCAACGCGCACGGCCTGCATGACCCGCTCCAAATTTCAACCGCGCGCGATATGGCGACGCTTGGCCGCGCGCTGATGCGCGACTTCCCGCTGGAATACCGTTATTTCAGCACCAACAAATTTGTGTATGCGGGAAATACCTACCGCAACCACAACCGCATGCTGGAAAGCTACGAAGGCATGGACGGTATTAAAACCGGCTATGTCGCGGCATCGGGCTACAACCTTGTCGCGTCTGCCGTGCGCGATGGCCGCCGTTTGATTGGCGTTGTTTTTGGCGGACGCACCGCCACATCGCGCAACGAGCACATGGCCGATATTCTGGATGCTGGCTTTACCCGTCTGAGCAGCCCGCAAGTCGCGCGCCGTATCCAGCAGCAGCAAAACACAACCACGCTGGCCAGTGCCGCGCCGCAGCCGGACGTCCGCCTGCCAGTGCGCAAACCGGGCTCTGCACCTGCTGTACTGGCCGTTGACCGCGCGCTTGCCAGCAACAAAGTCGCCATGAACGACAGCCTGCGCAGCGATGAAGAAGATATCAACACCGGCCTTGTCGGCGTGCAGCAGGGCGACAGAAACGGCGGCGGCAGCGACACGCTGTTCATCAAGGAAAATCTGGCCAGCAAAGGCCCGCGCATCATTCACAACATCGCGCCCGCAACAGGCAGCGGCCCCGTGCGCCAGACCACCGGCGCGGATGTATGGGCGATACAAATCGGCGCCTTTTCGACGCATGACGCGGGGCTTGCCGCGCTGGGCGGCGTGCGCGACCGTTTGCCGAAAACGATTTCGGGACGCAGCCAGTATATCATCGCCCCGCTGATGACCAGCCGCGGCGTGATTTACCGCGCCAGACTTTCAGGGCTCAGCCGCGACCAGGCCACGCAAGCCTGCCGCATCCTGAAAGACAATTGCCTCGTGCTGGCAGCGCAATAAATACTGGTGCTTGGGGCACAGTAGATAAAGGCGTGCAGCGGCCCTATCCGCCCGCCCAAAACAAAAAACACTTTAAAGATAACGGTTTTTTAGACGGCTGGAACAGAAGCACGTTCCCGTCCGTTCGTTCATCAGGGAGGATTGTGCCATGGCAACGACACAGATACCCGAACCGCCCCCGCCCGAATTGCCGCCGGGCATTCCCAAAATCGCCATGCGCATTTTGGTTTTCGGCTTCGTACAGGGCGTCAGTTACCGCCGCTGGCTGCAGGGCGAAGCCTTGTCGCGCGGCGTGAACGGCTGGACGCGCAACCGCAGCGACGGCACGGTAGAGGGGCTTTTGCACGGCGACCCGCGGCAGGTCGAAGACCTTATCCGCGCCTGCCGCCACGGCCCCCTGATGGCGCGTGTTGACAGGGTGCAGGCCGAACCCGCAGAATACGACGGCCTGATAGAGGATTTCCGCATCGAAGCGACAATTGAAGCCTGATGCAAACCCCGCGGCCTGTTCGCCCCTCAAAGAAAGACGTTTCCATGCGCCTGTCGATTTTCTCCGCCCGTGCCCTTGCTCTTGTGCTTGCCTGCGCCGTGATGGTTGCGGGCACGCAGATGTCGCACGCCAACGACAGCGCGGGCGATGACATGGCCAAATCCGCCGAAGTGCCCTTCCGCGAAGACTCCGGCCTGATTACCGCCGAATATTATCTGGCGACGGGCAAATACATGCAGTCGCTGGATGTGCTGGGCGGCGTTTTGCAGCGCCATCCGCAAAACGCGGATGCCTATGTTTACCGCGGCTATGCGTACCAAAAACTCGGTGACAAGAAAAAGGCACGCGAAAATTACCGCACCGCTCTTACCCTCAATCCGCGGCATCTGGGCGCGAATAAATATGTCGGGAAT
>DDBY01000190.1:0-5020 GCA_002334985.1 Micavibrio sp. UBA2020 | reverse complement strand
GATATTAACCCGCCGTTCAGCGATACATGCTACAATGGCGCTGTATTCGCAAAAGACGCCCGGGACAGGACATGAGCCTCGCCAACGCCTTTAACAACGCCGCCGCCGGCGCGCCTTTCGTCCCCCTTGACCGCAAGGCGCTGGGGCAGGAGCTTATCGACCTTGCCCGCCGCCCGATGGACGGCGCGTCGCAGAACCTCAACATCAACCAGCGCGCACAGGAATTGCTGGACAAAGGCGCCGACATCACCGTGACAGACGCCGAACACGGCCGCACCGCGCTTATCTGGGCTGTGCAATCGGGGCGCCTGCGTATTGTCGAAGCCATTCTTAAGCGTGAGCCGAACCTGAACGCACGCGGCAACGACGGGCAATCCGCGATGGATATCGCGCTCAAGAACCCGAACAAGAACAAACAGATTGTGGAGCTTTTGCGCAAGGCACAGGACGCCGCGCGCGCCAAACTGCTCGAAGAGCTGAACGACATGCGCTCGCGCCGCGACTTCACGCCGCTGAAGCCTCTCAATATCCAAAAACGCCCGCACCGCCGCGGCAACAACGGGCAAGGGCGGCGTTAAACTCTCGCGCCCAAGAACAGCCATCTCATTGAAATATAAAAGCCCTTTAAGCCGTCCCGTGGACGGCGCCACAGCTATGTTTTCCTTGCAAAGCTTTATTTATTATGTATATTATTGCCCGGAGTTTCCCCTATACGAGGCTACGAACATGACCGCTAAAGCACAATTTCAAAACAGCGCCGCCACCGAAAGCGCACAACCGCAAACCCGCACCGATGGCACGGTCGAATGGCGTTTGGCCGGTGTGCTACACAGAAAAGACGGCCCCGCGATTGAAAGCGCGAATGGCGAAAAAGAATGGTTCTGGCACGGCCAGCCTCTATCCGAAGAAGATTTTTGGCGCACCGCCATCGAAGATGGCGCCCTGAGCGCGGAGCGCGCCACCATGCTCAAAAACGACATCAGCGTGCCGCAAATCAAAATAAAACCGCGCCGCATAAAATAAGCACGCAAAAACCCGCGCAAAAGAAAAACCCCCGGCCGCCGTGCCGGGGGTTTTCTTGTAAGTATCAGGAGTAACGGTATCAGGCCGATGCTTTGAAGATTTCGTCGGCAAAGGCCTCTTCCCACGAACCCTGCGTCGAGGCTTTGGAGTATTCCGTCGCGCGGTTTTCAAAGAAGTTGGTGTGTTCCGCACCGTTCAGCATCGCGTCCATCCACGGCAGCGGGTTTTTCTCGATGCCGAATACGGCCGTGAGCCCCAGCTGCGTCAGGCGGCGGTCGCCGATGTAGCGGATATAGTCTTTCACTTCCTGCGCCGTCAAACCTTCGACGCCGCCCATTTCGAACGCGAGGTCGATAAAGGCGTCTTCGTGGCTGACGATGGTCTGGCAGGCTTCGGTGATGTCTTTTTTGAGGTCTTCTGTCCAGATTTCCGGGTTTTCCTCGATAAAGGCCTTGAACAGGCGGATGACCGACAGCGTGTGCAGGGTTTCATCACGCACCGACCAGGTCACAATCTGGCCCATGCCTTTCATCTTGTTAAAACGGGGGAAGTTCATGAGCATCGCGAAGGACGCGAAGAGCTGCAGACCTTCGGTAAAGCCGCCGAACACGGCCATGGTCATGGCGATGTCGCGTTTGGATTCGACGTTGAAGCCCTGCATGTAGTCGAACTTGTCCTTCATTTCCTTGTATTTCAGGAACGCGGAGTATTCAACCTCGGGCATGCCGATGGTATCGAGCAGGTGGGAATAGGCGGCGATGTGAATGGTTTCGATGTTGGAGAAACCGACCAGCATCATCAAAACTTCCGTCGGCTTGAACACCTGTGCGTAGTGGCGCATGTAGCAGTTGTTCACCTCGACGTCCGCCTGCGTGAAAAAGCGGAAAATTTGCGTCAGCAGGTTTTTTTCCGCCGGCGTCAGCTTCTGTTTCCAGTCGCGCACGTCTTCGGCCATCGGCACTTCTTCGGGCAGCCAGTGCAGGCGCTGCTGCGTCAGCCATGCTTCGTAGGCCCAGGGGTAGTAGAAGGGTTTATAGACGTGGTTTTCGGTCAGAAGACGGGACATTTCGGTTTTTCCTTTTTTAAGATGCGCCTGCCGGCCCTGTGCTTTTGCACGGTGCCGGCAGGAAGCTTTTATATGCGTGCAACCCCAAGATTGCACCAATATAGACTTTTATTTCCGGCGGAACAGTATTTCGCGTCCTTTCGTGGACAGGGCAGGACCGCAGTTTCCAGGCTCGATAAGGTCGAGGCGGTAAAGCTTTTCCAGATGGTTGCGCGGCATAGCATCGCAGCATTCCGGATTGCCGATGATGGACAGCGTATTCATTTCAGCCGATGTCAAAACGTGCATGATGGTTCCTCCCCAAGTGAACTTCGCTTCGGTTGCTTCGTTTTTTATGGCGGCGCGGTTGTATCCGCCCCTGCGCTTTATGTTGTTATGCGGATTACGCTTACTGGCAGGCCAGGCACTCGTCGTACTTGGTCGCCCCGCCTTCGCCCGCGCTCGCGCTGGAGGCGATTTTCAGGCGTCCGTCACCACCGTTCGCGCTTTCGGCACGCTGGATGGATTTGGAGCGGCAGTAGTAAAGCGATTTGACACCCTTTTTCCATGCCATCCAGTGAATCTGGTGCAGGTCGCGCTTGTGCACGTCTGCGGGCAGGAAAACGTTGAGCGACTGCGCCTGGCAGATATAAGGCGTGCGGTCGGCCGCATGTTCGATGAGCCAGCGCTGGTCCAACTCGAACGCGGTTTTGAACACGTCTTTTTCATCCTGCGACAGGCAGTCGAGATGCTGGACGGAGCCTTCGTTGGTGATGATGCTGGTCCAGATTTCTTCGTTGTTGAGGCCTTTTTGCTCCAGCAGCACTTCGAGGTATTTGTTACGCACGAAGAAAGAGCCGGAAAGCGTTTTATGCGTATAGGCATTGGCGGAGTTCGGCTCGATACCCGGGCTTGCGCCGCCGGTGATGATGGAGATGGACGCCGTGGGCGCAATCGCCATCTTGTTCGAGAAACGCTCCATGATGCCGTATTCTTTTGCATCCGGGCAGGGGCCGCGTTCGTGCGCCAGCTTGACGGAAGCCGCATCGGCCTGCGCTTTGATGTGCTTGAACATACGCTTGTTCCAGACCTTCGCCATGACGGATTCCATCGGAATCATCTTGGATTGCAGGAAGGAGTGGAAACCCATGACGCCAAGACCGACGGAGCGTTCGCGCATCGCGGAGTATTTCGCGCGCATCATGCTGTCCGGTGCTTTGCGGATGAAGTCTTCGAGTACGTTGTCGAGGAAACGCATGATGTCTTCGACAATCGTCGGATGGTCTTCCCATTCCTCGTAGTTTTCGAGGTTGAGGGACGACAGGCAGCAAACCGCCGTGCGTTCCTGCCCGTGGTGGTCTTTACCCGTCGGCAGCGTGATTTCGCTGCAGAGGTTCGACATCTTCACGTTCAGGCCGGCCAGTTTGTGGTGTTCGGGAATGGCGCGGTTGACGGTATCGCCGTAGATGATATAGGGCTCGCCGGTTTCGATGCGCGCGGTCAGGATGCGTATCCAGAGGTTGCGGGCGGAAACGCGGGACACAACGGCGCCGTCTTTCGGCGACAAAAGCGCCCATTCTTCGTCTTTTTCAACGGCGCGCATGAAGGCGTCGGAAATAACGATACCGTGGTGCAGGTTCAATGCCTTGCGGTTCGGGTCGCCGCCGGAGGGTTTGCGGATTTCGACGAAATCCTCAATCTCGGGGTGCCAGACCGGCAGGTAAACCGCAGCGGAGCCACGGCGCAGCGAGCCTTGGGAAATAGCCAGCGTCAGGGAATCTTGCACGCGGATGAAAGGGATGATGCCGGAGGTCTTGCCGTTGCGGCCGACCTTTTCACCGATAGAGCGCAGGTTGCCCCAGTAGGAGCCGATACCGCCGCCGCGCGACGCGAGCCAGACGTTTTCGTTCCAGAGGTCAACGATGCCTTGCAGGCTGTCGTCACATTCGTTGAGGAAGCAGGAAATGGGCAGGCCGCGCTCGGTGCCGCCGTTCGACAGAACGGGAGTTGCGGGCATGAACCACAGTTTGGAGATGTAATCGTACAGGCGCTGGGCATGCGCGGTATCGTCGCCATAGTACATGGCCACGCGGGCGAAGAGGTCCTGAAACGTCTCGCCGGGCAGGAGATAACGGTCGAGCAGAGTCGCCTTGCCGAATTCCGTCAAATAGGAATCGCGGGAACGGTCGATTTGAACCTTAGCGCCTTTCGCAAGTTGTGCGACATCGAACATCGATTGTGTCTCCCCATAATACATAATTATTATTTTTCTTGTTTTTTCGCTTCGGGCCCAAGTGAATCTGTGGATGATTTCAAGAGCCTGTCGAGAAACAAGGAGTTAGACCCCAAAGCACTAACTCTTGTGCCCGACAGTTCAAAGCATACCACATCTTGGGGGGCTGTCTAGAAACGGCGCAGCAAAAAATTTTCACGCCTGTGTCATTTTTGTCTTGACCCATGCCCATTCCGAACAAATGTCGCGCATCATGTGCCGAAAAAAAATTTCAGCCTAAAAACATAAGTTGTGCCCGCTGCGCCTGCATACACGCAGAAGGTCTAAAATCGTTTTTTGGTTATAAAGATATGGTAATTTTATCACCACATCTCAAGCCCTCTTCGGACTTATCCACAGCCCCGAGTGAAGCGAATTTCAAAAGGAGATGATTTCAGCATAGCCGCACCGCGCTTAAAAAACGCTTAACGGCCTTAGGGGGCAGGTATAGCGCAGCTTTAGGGCGGTTAAGGGCGCGGCGGGCGCTTGCGCAGGTTCAACGGGCGGAGCGCGTCGATATCGCGCGCTGTTTCATGCGGCGGCACGGCGGCATCCGGTGCGGCCGTATCGGGGCTTTGGCTTTGCGCAGCCCCTGCCTGCCCCGCAGCGTCGGCACGTTTGCGCGCTTCGCTGCGGATGACGGCGGCCATCGCCTGATTGCCGCCCGCCAGCGCAAGGTC